>CAYGGQ010000117.1:0-3008 GCA_964349535.1 uncultured Gammaproteobacteria bacterium
CTGTATTTTTCGCGTAACAACAAGGTGAAATGGGTATGTCGGGGTGGGGGATGCGGGCCTTGACAACATGCCCATTTTTTGATACATTACCGTTTCGTTCATTTTGATTTACCTACTTCAACGCAACCACAGGGAGAAACGAACATGGTCGACAAGGAAGCGGTCAACGCGGTTGTCTCGAGGATCAATCGCCAGCGCGTGAAAATGCGACTAGCCGCAATAAGGGAGGGGAGGCGGGAATGGCTCAATCGACGCAGTGCCGAGGTCGACAGCTTCATCACCGAAAATCTCCTTGCACAGCTCGAGATTTTGGGCAGCAGCAACTTTGTCGACCTGATCAAGCTCGAGGATGATGATTTCCTCGATCCGATGAGCGTCGTTGAGGGAGTCCAGGATCTCCGAGGACCGGTTCGGAAGATCGTGGAACTGTGTGAGGAGTCCTTGGATGTCTACGTGAAGGGCGCGAGTCCCATCCCCGCCACCGACTCGCAGACGCTTGCGGTGCGTTTGAAGCAGCGTCCGTAGTTTCTATCCGCCCACTTTGGCACTTGTCAGAGTGGGTTTTTCTTTTTGGAGCATCAGCGACCAACGGGTATGATGAGGGACATGCCACGTCACCCCTTCGGTCTGACACCTGAAGAACACTCCGCACTTCGTGGTTTAAACACTCCTTGGAAAATCCAAGATTTTCTTGAGACTGTTCCCATTAATTTCGAACCAGATGGCGACACCTGCCTATCACCACGCCGCGTCCTTCGTGAGAAGCGAGCGCATTGTATAGAAGCGGCCATGGTGGCGGCTTTGGCGCTTCGACTTCACGGTCAGTCGCCTCTCATTGTCGACCTTACCGCGACAAAAGATGATTTTGACCATGTCATCGCGGTTTATCGTTGGAAAGAGTATTGGGGCGCGATCTCAAAGTCGAATCACGCGGTGTTGCGTTATCGTGACCCTGTCTATCGTACGATTCGGGAACTCGTCTTGTCTTATTTTCATGAGTACACCAATGACGCTGGTCGAAAAACATTGCGTTCGTATACACGACCGGTTAATTTATCGAAATTTGATCATCTTCATTGGATGACTTCAGAAGAGAATGTGTGGGAGATCCCCATCGCTTTGGCAGATGCGAATCATTTTTTGGTGATGCCGTCATCGCATGGACGCATCCTTCGTCAGGCGGATAAGATCGAGCAAAAAATCAATCAGTTTACCCAGTGGCCTCAAGGCCGTGTTTCAAAAATACGATAGATCACGCCGGATTTATCGTCTGAAATAAAGATTTCGCTTTCTTTCGTGACGAGTAATCCCACGGGTCGGCCAAGGGTGGTTCCGTTAGATTGGAGCCAGCCAGTAATGAAGTCTTCACTACCTAGGTACGTGTTGTTTGATCCAAATTTGAGACGTACGATTTTGTATCCAGTAGGTACAGAGCGGTTCCATGAACCGTGATAGGCGACGAGAAGATCGTTGTCGTTGATAAACGCCAAGCCTAGTGGGGCAGAATGTGCAGGAAGATCAACAAGAGCAGGGGTTTCGAACGGCTCCATGCAGGGGTTGCGGACGTAGGTGTTTTTATCAAAATCCGAGTCATGGATGTTTTGTCCGTAGCAATTTGGCCAGCCGTAGTTTTTGCCCTCTTTGAGAATGTTGATCTCGTCTGGAGGGATATCATCACCAAGAAGGTCGCGACCCATTTCCGTGGCCCAGATCTCTTTGGTGCGCGGATGGATGGTTTGAAAGACGGAGTTACGCAAGCCAACCGCAAAATCTTTGAGTTCATTTTTGGTGAGATCGTAAACCATGACTTTTGCACGTTGTCTGTTTTCTTCGTGGCAAACATTGCAAGACGAGCCCACGGCGACTAACAATTTATCGTTGTTTGGTGGAGGTAATAACAACAATGATCGCGAGGTGTGGTTGCCGCCACTAACCAGGTCGACAAGCTTTTTACGATTTGTAAGCGTGAGCGTCGATGCATCGTAGTCATAGACCGTTAACGCGTTCATTTCGGCGATGAAGAGTTGACATTTGCCATCGACACACCGTAAAGCAAGACCGTGAGGTTTGTTGAGACCTTTGGTGAGTACGATGGTTTCATCTGTTTTTCCATCCTTGTCACGATCTGGCAGGGCTACGACCTGGCCTTTGCTAGGCAGGCTTACGATCAGCACCTTGTTTGAGTCAGTAATGATCACGCGTGGGTCGCCAAGTCCTTTGGCAAATACTTCGAGTGAGAAACCCTCAGGGAGCTCAAGAGAAACTTCGCGTTTATCGATTAACTTTGTGATGTCTTCAGCGGGTGGTTTGATGGCCGGACCAATGCCGGTTAATTGTTTTGAATAAAAAGACCACCCGGCCACGCCTGCGATGGTCAGAAGAACAAGGCAAGCGAGGAGGCCGAGTGGTTTTTTACCCAACATACTTTTTATTTAACAATGACGGTTCCTTTCATCGATGGATGGCTACCGCAGTGATAGGTGTACGTTCCGGCTTTGAACGTGCGTTTGTATGTTTTGCCAGGAGCGAGGTTTCCAGAATCCCAGAGAAGAGCTCCGTCAGATGCCACGGTGTGGGAGACGGTGTCTTTGTTGACCCATTCGATGGTGTCGCCTTCGTTGATCGCGATTGTTTGTGGTGAAAAGGCGTTGGCTTGCATGTTTACGGTGACGGTTTTAGCAACGGGTTTTTTGGCGGGTGGTGTCGGAACCGGTGCGATGGCTGGTTTAGTTTCTGGAATTTTTCCTGATGTCGTGACTGATTCCCGAAAGGTTCCTTCCGGCATGCGCAAGTTTACCGGTTTTGGTGCCGCAGGTTGTGTAGGAGCCGGTGCTGCACACCCAGCACCAAGGACGAGTACGCTGCTGACGGTGAGGAAAAAAGAAAGGGGGTGTTTCATATGTATTTTATTATACACCCGACCGCGTTTAGTGAGAACGGACCTTTTCCTAACTTGTCATCCTCGTGCGTAGACACGGGGATCCAGTGCGATAGCACCAATAAGGAAT
>CAYGGQ010000118.1:0-2993 GCA_964349535.1 uncultured Gammaproteobacteria bacterium
GCTGTCGGCCCAAAGACCCCGCTTCGCGGCCTGAGCTTCAGCTTGGGCTCGTTTGTATTCTGTTTGGTATTTATAGGGCGTGTTGTAGGTGTATTCGTATGCGTATCCTTCGCTAATCATCATCTTATTGAAAGAAGCTCCTGTTTCAAGATACGCATACCGTAGGAGCCTCCCATATTTATCACGCTCACCTTGGGTTGGGTCGGCTTCAAGTCGGACCTTTTTTCCAGTTAAGAGAGCCTTTGCTCTGTTCGACGCTTCAACGCCAAAGCATTCAACGGGTTTACGAGGATCAACCGTTTCTGGAGTATTGATGCCAATGAACCTGATTGTTTCTTCATTGCCGTTGATACTCACTTTAAACGTGTCACCGTCGACGACTTTCGTGACGGAAAACAATGGTTCAGTCGTGGTGGGAGTTGGCTCAGGAGCCGTAGCAGGACTATTGACCGCCGTTCCCGTTTGCGAAGCGGTTTTTGTTTGTCCGCTGTTCGCTATGTCGCTCTTTGGCATCATCGCGGACTTAGTAGGCGTCGTTGTTGATGCCGTCACGCTTTCAGCTAAGACTTCTTCCCCCGTTTCCATAGTAGAGGTTGCCACAGAATCCGAAACCGATGCGGGCTGAGTAGCTTTATTCGAGACAGGCGGCGCCACTATGCCCATCAAGATAAACGTCACAGCCATTGAAATACCGAAAACAAGGCTCGTCTTTTTTCTGGTGACACCAGATCCAAAAATCTTTCCAAAAACCGCTGGCTTAATAAGTCCGATGACAAAACAAATGATTGAGATCAAAAACAGTAAAACCAAGATTCCCATATGCGTAGGCTCAATGAATGAGAGCCGACTCCGGGAAACACAAAGGGTCCCCCGAGTCAGCGACGGAACCTTTCGATTCCGCCCTATACCCTTTCGGATATAGGCCTACGCAAATAGTGCTGGTCGGGAGACCTTCAATATTTGCGTAGGACTTATGTATGCCATGCCGCTCGACGATTCGAGGGTTTAGGCTTTGTACCAACAGGGACAATGTAGCTTAAAAGACCCTAAAAGTGAAGGGAAAGTTACCTACAGCTTACCTACAGCTAAATTTTGGAGCTTATTGAATAAACGGAGGATATGTAGACGGCTTATACGATAAAGATTCTTGGGAAATTATAAAAAGCATGCAAATCGCCTCTAACAAAATAACCGCGAATAAATGCGGTTATTTTGTTTAATAGAGCTGCCTATTTTTTTGAGATGTATTTCCAGAGTGCAACGATACTAAGAATAATCAATATCCAGAGTAGGAGGGTAGTGAGCCATCCATATCCCACTCCATACCCCATCATGCCATAAAAAGAATTCATCATAAATTTATTTTTTCATGCCACAGGAACAATTTCCGTGCAGGCTGTGAAAAACGACAGAGATAATAAAACCGTAGATGAAGCTTATAATTCCACCCAGGATTACGCTTCCCGTATCAAAACCACTAAATCCGGGGAAGGCGGTTTTAAGTGCAAGAAGATGAAACTGCATGACGGCTGGATCTGACATCGTAAAACGCCAGAGCAAGCAGGCGGCATACAAAAATATCGCAAACACTCCAACGAACGCAGCGTGTTTCAACAAGTGCTCAGTTTTCATAGAAACTTTGTTAAGGATTAAATGATTATAGCTAGAAACAGTATACACCTGAATGGTCGGCACGCGGTAAATTAATGTTTGTGCTGATCTTTTGTGTCGTCTTTTTCAGATCCATCCATTTTGCTTCCATGATTATGGCCGCCGTGCATGAAAGCCATGCTGAGCGGACAAACAAGCAGGAACAGACCAACGATTGCCCATGAAGGCACATTGAGACGAGAGCCAAACAAAACAATACCAACAAAGATGATAGCAAGAATGGCAAGGAGTGTTTTATAGATCATACAGTGAGTGAAATGTGTATTAGCGTAACGGTCTATCTAAGTGATATTCACCCTCAATTCGCTCGAATCTCCCATGACGGAATTTATAGACGAGGGGCTTGGCTTGAGGCAGATCAACAAAAGCTATTTGATCTTCGGAAATTCCTTCGAGATGTTTAATGGCCGCTCGAAGCGTATTTCCATGCGCGGTCACAAGAATATTTTCTCCCCGTTTTACTCTTGGGAGGATTTTCTTCATCAGATACGGATGCATACGCGCATGCGCTTCCTCAAGACTCTCACCACGGGGCGGTTTATCTGTGTAGCCTCGCCGCCAGGCAAGCACCTTTTTCTTTCCATATTTTTGTTCAGCCGCGTCTTTTTCCATACCCTGAAGTGCACCATAATAACGCTCGTTTAATGCCGTACTAGCAAAGATAGGGATATCATTGTGGTCGCTATAATTTGAACCACGGATCCAGCGTGAGTAACGCGGATCGTCTTCATGCTGAAAGACCCCTGTCCGTTCCTGTTTTGAGAGGATGATGAGGAGCGTTTCTTGAGCACGCGTTAAATTCGACGTAAACGCGGCTGAATATTCATAGCGTTTGCAGTGGATCGCACATCGCTCCGCTTCCCGGATTCCTTTTTCGCTTAAGGGAACGTCAACCCAGCCCGTGAAGCGGTTACTCAGATTCCATCTAGACTCTCCGTGTCGAACAAGGATGAGCATTCCCATATTTATCCTTAGATGAGCTGCCCTTTCTTCTCAAGCATCATGTGATGGATCGTCGCCAACTGGACCCAAATGGCTAGAAGGATAAGGATGGCCGCGCAGGCAAGCGCATCAAATTTCGTAATCCCAAATACGAGATTATCCGATCCGCCTAATACGGCACCTGCAAATACGATCACTCCGACAAACCCGACGATGACACTGACGACGTGCATGAGCTGTGATAGCTTCATATGTGTATTCTTAATGAATTATATATTAAATAATTAGTCGGTTAAGTGCTTTTCAACGCGCTTCAATAATACCGCATTTGTTGCAACAATGATTGATGAGGCGGACATAAGAAGAGCGGAGATCTCTGG
>CAYGGQ010000119.1:0-2981 GCA_964349535.1 uncultured Gammaproteobacteria bacterium
GGGTTAGAATTTGATTCCGTATTTATCGTTACATGCATCGTAGGCGCAGACCCAGGTGTCTGCGCGTGTGGTTCGTCAGGTGTTGACGGGGGCGTATTTCGCGGTGTTCGTTGTTGGCTATTTTTCAATAACCCACAGGCGGCAACCGTGTCGATCAATTGCAACGCAAACAAAGGATCAATACCGCCTTTCACGTCTCGACGGCGTTCAAAAATCAATAACGCAAGATCATTCAACTCTCCGGGGGAGAACTTCCCCACCAATTGCCATACCGCGCGGTCTTCTTCTGTCCCCTGCTGCCACGCATCCGCCGAATGAGGATCACCTGACACGCTTAATAAACGACGGATGATGGACACGCAATCATCAAGAAGCGGTAATACGGGAATCCCGTCATCAAAAAGACGTTGCGCTTCTTCGATAGCGGCTGCGTGCTGACGGTCAGCCCAAAGCCGCATCAAACCAGCTGCCAACGGGATACGACTCGGAGGGATCACGAGACCGGCAATATCCATCGTGATAGGCGCATCCCCAAGCGACCCGAGTTGACCAAGCAACGTTTCCGCATCACGCACGCACCCTTCAGCGCGTGAAACGATCAGACGAGCCACCTCGTCGGTTAACGACCATCCTTCTTGTTTTGCCAATGTTTTCACGCGTTCAAACAACAAATCGTCAGCGATACGACGAAAATCAAAACGCTGGCAGCGAGACACGATCGTGGCCGGCACTTTGTGCCATTCGGTCGTGGCTAAAATAAAAAAGGCGTAAGCAGGCGGTTCTTCAAGCGTCTTTAACAACGCATTCCAAGAGGAACTCGACAACATGTGTGCCTCGTCCAACACATAAATTTTTCTTTTTCCAACCATCGGCGCAAATCGCACGTGTTCGATGATCGCCTCACGGACCGTGTCGACGCCTGTGTGTGTTGCCGCATCCAATTCGATAATATCAACTGCCTTTCCCTGTTGAGCCGCGAGACACTGACTGCAAGCATTGCACGGTTCCCCATCCTTGGGTGCTTCACAATTTAAGGCCTTCGCAAAGATACGGGCGGCCGTCGTTTTTCCAACGCCGCGAGGACCTGAAAAAAGATATGCGTGCCCCAACGTGTTCGTCGCAACCTCTTTACGCAGTGTTTCTGTAATGTGACGTTGTCCCGTCACGTCCGCAAAGAGTTGTGGGCGGTGCCGCTGGCTAATGGATGACATAGACAGCCATCAGCATGAGCTATGGGGAGGGAGACGTCAAAATAGAATTATTTTCTCACTATTTTTATCTCTGCTGGCAATGGTTCGGCTGGATTTTTAAAGACGCCGGTGCGATACGGGGGCACCAATCGACTCACACGCCGTTGTTTAATCGTGTAGGCTGGAAAATAGTTCAGCTTACCGATGGAAACGAAAATAATTTGGGAATTAAGAAACGTCATCTTTTCTTCTGAAAAAAGATTCCCGTCAATTTGATAAAGAAGTCGCAGGGTGAGGTAACAGGCAACCGTCAAACAGCCAACGACTAAAGACGAAAGGAAAGAGCCATCTCGTAACAAATACATCAAACCAATTAAGAGGGTTGCGAGCAATATCAATACGATCCAATGTACCCACGTCACGATCCGTCGCGCTGTTAAAGGAATTTCTTGTCGCGTGCACGCCAACTGCATTTTTACATCGTAAAAATTTTGCACGAGCGATTCACCAAATCCAGAAGAAGGCCTTATCTGATTCAAAACCTTGTTCAATTTCGCAAAGGCGGGAATTGTTTTTTCCACGTAATCTACCAACTCAAAGTTCAACGCGGTAATAGCATACAGATCAACCGCATCTACTAGGCGTCGTTTCGCGGATGGCTGAATCAAAGAACCGATTTCACAGAGAGAAATGAGAGAGGAATTCTCTTGCGCTAAGAGGGTTTGCAAACGTAAATAATTCGTGGTGGCAGTCGCGATAAAAAACCCAATAAGAATCGTAAAAAGCAAAGAAATAACCCCGGTGACGGTTGAAAGATCGAACAAAACCTCGGGACGAGGAACGAAAAAAGGAGCGATGACGAACATAACGAACAACGGCGTATGAAGAAACCAACTCTGAAGCCGTGGTGTCATATCAACAGCCTAGCTCTCCTCTCCCCCATCTTTTTGAATCACATTTTCAACCGCAGCCCAACGCGATGGCGTATTACGCGGCACAAGGACAACCGCCTCATCGCCGGATTGACCATTAAAATAAGAAACCGAGGCGGCAAGCACGCGATACTGCGTACCGTTTGTCATCACCTTCCATTCTTGCGTCTGGTCATCTTGAACTAACATCCCAACAAGACGCTGACGCTCGATCGGACCTTTTTGTTTAAAGATAAAGCGCCCCGTATCAGCGATCGTGAGCCGCAACATGTCGCCCTCTACGAGTTTAGATTTGGAAGCGTAGTTTGGTGGCACGCTATATTTTCGACCATCTTCACCCACCATTCCCTCCCCATCAAACACCCCTTCGAGTACCCGCCCCTGATTTGGCGGTACGATCACCTGTGCCCCTGACGCGATCTGTTCTTCCAGCCATTGTTCCACGTCAATCGCGGGTCCTTGCCGTTCTTCAAACAAGCTCTCCAGAGCTTCAATTTGCTGTTTTAAATTTCGAATGACACGACGCGCGAGCAGAACTCGAGGATCTTCTTCCTCTTCGCTCGAAGAAGCCTCCATCACGATCTCATCCCCCTGCTCCTCATCGTCGCTCGCGTCACTCTCTACAAGCACGTCATCTAACATAATTTATTTTTGTTTTGTCTTCGCCAGCCCTGAGCTTGCTGACAGTGAGCTCGTCGAAGCTGACGAAGGGTTTTATTCCCCTTGACTCTATCTTCCCAGAAAAAATGATGGACGTCTAGATCTTAAAACAACGCCTCCTCATCTGCCCCAGCTCCCCCCGCCGCCATCGTCGACTCGCGACGTTCCGCAAGATCTGCCTCAATCAACTCGCGCTTGC
>CAYGGQ010000120.1:0-2902 GCA_964349535.1 uncultured Gammaproteobacteria bacterium
TATTTCCATCTCCAGCTTGTTTTTATATACCAGCTGCTGGCGGCTCGTAGACGGTCTGCTGGACGACTGATGTGTTCGTCTGTGACGCCTTTGATTTGTTTTGAGATGACGTAGGCGTAGGCAGGACGAAGGAGAAACAGAGCAGGTGTTCGAGCGAGGATGGTATTGGAGAGATGAACGCGTGCTTTCATCAAGGCTTCCGTCGTGGTGGTTGCGCGAACCGCCTCAAGCGCGCGATCCACGTCACGATCTTCAAAATTGGAAAGGTTTAAGCCATTGTCAGTGGCATTCGCGCTGAACCAGAAAGGGGTCAAGTCTTGGTTTGTGGGCAACAAGACGTTCCACACAAGGACTTGATAATCGCGATTAACCACGGTGTCCCGCAGCAAAGATTCGGCGTCTTTCACGCGCACCTCCACCCTTACCCCTAACAACGACCAGCGACGTTTTAAAAGATCGGCTATTTTGAGGAGATCAGGTTGTTCCGGTACATCAATCGTAAACGCAAGCTCCGTGGAAGAGCTATTTTTTGTTGCCGCAAGCGTACGGATATTTTCTCCTTCCTTTAACGCCCAACCAATGGAGGCGAGCAAGATGCGTCCACCTTCCAAATCAGATGAAGTGCTGGTGGCCACGCTCAAAAAAGGGAAGGGGGAATCGACCACGGTCGCGTGCTGTACGGTTTGTACGAGCTCGTTTTTATCAATGGCCATAGCCAACGCTTTTCGTACACGCTCATCCTTTAAGATGCCGTTTTTTGTGTTAAAAAAAGCGACCGTTTCTTGAGGAAGTTCCAGATTGATACTTCGGACATTCGTGTTTTTAATGGCGGTTGCCTCACCCCAAGGCAAAAAGGCGAGCGTATCGATTTGGTTACTGCGAAGGGCTTCCTGTGCTTGGTCTCGGTTGGGATAGAAGCGAAATTTCCAGTTATCGATAAAGGGTTTTACGCCATAGTACCCCTCAAAACGCCGCAAGGTGTAAGAAAAGACCGTTCCCTTTGTGTCTCGGGTGAACGAAACAACGCTATAAGGTCCGGAACCGATCGGTTTGATGTTGGCTTCGGCAAGGGTTGCGTTCACGTCGGTGACATCTTCCCAAATATGAGATGGAAGGATGCCGAGCGTGAGGTTGACGAGTGCGTCTGGTGTTGGTTTATCAAATTTAAATCGCACGGTTTTATCATCCACGGCAGAAAGGGTGAGGTTGTGGTAGAGCGCCGCAAGGGGATTGTGCCAACGCTTCAGTGATTGATAGGTAAAAAGGACGTCTTCGGACGTGAGTATTTCACCGTCATGAAAGCGCGCGTCTTGTCGTAAGACGACCTCTAATGTTTTGTCGTCAACCCAGTGAAAACGCTCCGCGAGATCTGGCTGCGGATCAAAATCTGTATCAATACGAAAGAGACCAGAGTAGATGAGCGCGGAAAGGTCACGATCAACATCATTTAATGGGGCGAAGAGAGGGTTGATGAGTTTGGGGGTTCCGATCAAGCCTTCCGTAATGGTTCCACCCGCCACAGGCACGGCAACGATGTGCGGCCGTAGGAGACTGAATATGCCCGTCATCATACACACAACCGCCACCAATAAACTGGCCAAAAACAAACGCTGTTCTTGTTTGCTGAAGACACGGCTTACGAAACGCCATTGCCGCCAGCTCGGTATTTTTTTTGAGGCCGTCACCGCTAAAACGAGCGCGTGATCATGGTGCGTTTTAGGCTTGAATTCTTGTGAAGTGCTAGGATCCGACGGCAGCGTTCGGAACAGTTTGCGCTTGAGCCACGTCAGACCTTGGGTGAACCAGGGTTTCATGGGCGCGACAGATTATTTGAGGATGACGAGGTTCAGGATGGCGATGCCGAATAGCAAGCAGGAGAGGGCAATCGTGGCGTAAAATAAGCCTTTTTCCAGCCCACGTTTGGTGCGGAACACGTTCCCCTCACCGCCAAAAGCAGCCCCAAGACCAGAGCCACGCTGTTGAAGCAAGATAGCCGCGGTCAACAAGACCGACAGAACGATCAACGAAATGGAAACAATCATTTGTCGCATAACAGGGAAACGGTATATCGAAAGGCTCGTTCGGTCAACCATGCTATACTTCCAGCCATAAAATATGCCATTCTCACGTCCCCCGTGGTTACGTTTACGCACCGTTATTTTGCTCCTCATAGGTCTCTTGTTTTTTTGGCTGGTTGGCTGGTTTGTGTGGAAAACGTGGTGGTACTACAACGCGATTCGAACGGGAAAGATCGATCCAGCACTCGAGACTGTCCTGTCATCCTCTTCCAGTCAAACAGAGGCAAACAGTGTTGTCACGGCGGCGGATCTTTTGCGGCTCCAAAATAAAAAAGCGCCAACGCTCGGTACGAAGGGCGCCCCACTCACGATCGTCGAATTCTTGGATTACGACTGTCCGTTTTGTCGCGACGTCGCTATTCCCGTACGGCAGCTGATGGAAGCGTATCAAGATCAGGTCTTTTTTGTCGTTCGAGATTTTCCTATTGAGGCCCTTCATCCTCGAGCATTCTTTTCCGCCTTGGCAGCCCGCTGTGCTCAGGAACAGGGCAAGTATTGGCCGTATCACGACAAGCTTTTCGCGGATCAGGAACAACGCGAGGATGAGGACTATCAACGCTTTGCTTTGGAAGTTGGGTTAGACGAGAAAAAGTTTGATACCTGTTACAAATCCCAAAAGCACAAATCTTTGATTCAGGAAGATGTGGGGGATGGGGTTCGCGTTGGGGTCCAGGGCACTCCCACGTTCTTCTTCAATGGAACGCGTATTCAAGGGGCTTTGACCCGAGAGTTAATGGAAAAACTGGTGCAGAGATTTCTTGCCCAGACCATGACTGAATCAGGATATTGATAAGGGGTGGATATTGCAGATATTGCAGAATGAT
>CAYGGQ010000121.1:0-2875 GCA_964349535.1 uncultured Gammaproteobacteria bacterium
CATCTAAGCGTGAAGCCGTCCTCAAGATTAACCTTCGTTATAGGACCCTCCGAGACGAGGAGGTTGATAGGTGGTAGGTGTAAGGGGCGCGAGCCCTTGAGCCGAGCCATACTAATAGTCCGATGCTTCAGCCATTCAGGCGAAGCGCGAGTTAGGTATAGAAACGTAAACGCTTACAAGTGCAGATTTTGCCTTGCACATACTACATACTGATATAAAAAGTTTGAGCTCTCGATCTCGTTCCGTGATTTAGGCTAGCAGCATACGCTGTCAGCTGTTTTCGCGAGGCGGGGCCGGTAGCCCAAGCGACAAGGATACACCCGTTCCCATCCCGAACACGGTAGTTAAGCTTGTCAGCAGCGATGGTACTTGGACCCAACCCGGTCCTGGGAGAGTAGCCCGCTGCCGGATTACCAAAAAAAGCCTGTAGACACAGGCTTTTTTTGTAGGCGAGTTATATGTAGCATAAAATGGCTAATAATAGAGGAATAATTGCTTTTTTGTATGCGAAACACTATGTTTGCCAACGGGGCTAGGTATGGCGTACACTTTTGGTTATGAAAACATGGATTAAAGCGACTATTGTCACGATTGTGTGTGGGGTGCCCACGATCCCGCTTGGCGAGCTGCTGTGGCCGCCAGTAAAAATGCCAGAGATACCAACGTCGTCGCAGTTTGCATCATTAGTCGTTGTTGGCGTGATCGAGTCGATTGCGTTTGGGTTGGGGGTCGCCTTTCTGATTTTTGGTTGGCATGTCGTGAAACGCGCGCTTGTTGTGAATCAGACACTTGCTCGATGGATGTATGCCTCAATCGCCTGGACCCTTGTTTCCTGGTGGCCGCATGATCGGCTCCACATGCATTACGGTATGCGCATTCAGCCATTGATTGGGATTGAATACGGTTTTCACGTCACCCTCATCATTGCCTCGTTGATTATCGCGTACGGTTTTTTGAAGATTTTGCGTGCGTCAAAATAGTTGAGAGAACAAAAAACATCCCAACAATTTCTGTCGGGATGGGGGAGATTATCTGATCAGTTGCTCTCGTTCGGGGCCGGTGCCAACGGCGACGATGGGGAGCCCCGTTCTTTGACGGATCAGGTCAAGATAAAGATCGGCTGTTGCAGGCAGGTCGTGGAGGTTACGACAGCTTTGAAGGTCGCCCCAGCTTTTCATGGGAAGAAGACGAGGAACGGTCTCGCGTAAGACGCGAGTCGTCAGCGTTTCCAGAGGACCGACCGTTCGGCCCTCAAATTCGTAGTCCGTGCAGACTTTGATCGACTCAAACGCTGACAGGATGTCTAGCTTTGTGATGATCAGCTGCGTGATCCCACCCATGCGGCCAGCAAAATCGAGCGCGGGAAGATCCAGCCAACCACAGCGCCTGGGGCGGCCCGTGGTCGAACCGAACTCATGACCTTCTTTTCGTAGCTTTTCACCGGTCGTGTCGTTCAGCTCCGTTGGGAATGGTCCTTCGCCAACGCGTGTGACGTAGGCCTTGGCGACACCGATCACCGCATCAAATTGATGCACACCGAATGTACTTCCAACAGCCGCCGCCGTACACCCCGAAGAGGTCGTGTATGGTTTGGAGCCATAGTAAACGTCGAGCATCACGCCTTGAGCACCTTCAAAAATAAGGAACTTTCCGTCAGCCAATGCTTGATGAGCGAGCAGGCGCGTGTCGTGCAAGCGCGGCATCACAAGGGCGCGATAGCTCATGAGCTCATGGATGACCTCATCGAGTGTTGGAAATGGGATTGTCACGTCGATGTATGATCTAGCAGCCGCCAGACGTTCGAGATAGTAGCCGTTAGCAATGAGGGCATTCCTCACGCGGTCTGGGTTGACCAGATCGCCGAGACTCACGGTCCGTCGCGCTCCGACATCTTCGTAGGCGGGTCCGATGCCACGTTTGGTCGTGCCAATGGCATTGCCTCCAGATTCTCGCGCCGCATCAAACCAGCGGTGAATGGCGTGGATCACGGGTGCAGATCGATCGAGAAAGACCGAAGACCCACAGCGATCAGCCACGACTAATTCTTCGCGGAGCGCGTCTAAACTGCAGACAACGCCGGGGCCGACGATGTTGATCATACCTCGGCGAACGATGCCAGAGGGAAGAAGGTGGGTGACGAACTTCTCGCCACCGATGTGCAGGCTGTGACCAGCATTGGCGCCGCCATTGAAGCGGATGACCATGTCGGCATTGCCGGCATATTCATCAACAACCTTGCCTTTGCCCTCGTCGCCCCATTGAGCACCGACGATGACAATGGCATTACCTCTGCGACGACGACGAATGGGAATATCCGCAGTCATGGAATCCTCCTTACGTTGTGAAACAGGAAAGAGCGTGTCTGTCTTATCAAGATTAGATAGGGGCGTCAAACCCGTAGGGAACAGGATAGGCGTGATGAATCACGCCGCCACGATAAAAAAACACAACATAGTAGGGGCGGGGTCATCCCGCCCTCCGTCGTCTGCGCACCGGAGGTGACGCAGACGGGCGCGATAACCGCGCCCCTACGATAATAATGACCCAATTTCGTGTAGCGGCGCAATTCATTGCGCTTCGGGTGGGATGAACCACGTTCCTACCACCATTTTAAATCAACGATTAAAAAATAATTCTCACACCACCTAATGCTTCGTACGTAAAGGTGTGATTGTGGTGGAGAGAGCCGATAAAAATTTTATTTTTTGTTGTTTTGAATTTCTTCGCAACACGATCAAGCGTCTTTGGGTGAAAGGCCTCGTTTAGATATTCGACATCAATATCGAGCTTGGGAAAAAAACCAGCTTTTTTAACGGTATCGATGGTGGTTTTTAGGCGCTTTCCATGTTTTTCGTTATTGGGAGTGCAATGGAGC
>CAYGGQ010000122.1:0-2851 GCA_964349535.1 uncultured Gammaproteobacteria bacterium
GGCTCTTGTTCTCAAATACGCCTTTGACACGCTCAACATGCATCGCATCTGCTCTGGTGCTCTTTCCACCAACCCCCGCTCACTCGCCTATCTCGAAAAAAGCGGCTACCGCCGAGAAGGCCTCCTCCGCGAACACACCTTCCGCGATGGAAAATGGATCGACGACATTCAACTCGGCATTCTCGCGAGCGAATGGCGCGCGGCTCAACAAAAAGAACAAGGTTAATACTCAAACCCTCCCGGGACAGCGGGAGGGTTTTTATGGTGTTCCCTGCTGGAATCGAACCAGCATCATCAGCTTAGAAGGCTGACGCACTATCCGTTGTGCTAAGGGAACTCGATTGGCGGCGTAACGCTATCAGTTAAAACGGGAAAACTCAATATCCTGCGGTTCGACGATTGCGAATGTGGTCATCAAATGTGCGGCCATAAAGCACTCTTCCTTCCTTGTCTGTTAAAAAATAGAGATACTCCGTATCCGTTGGATTCAACACCGCGCGAATAGCGGCTGCACCCGGATTGCAGATCGGACTTGGTGGCAGATCGCGATGTTTGTACAAATTATAGGGACTGTCCGTCGCCAAGTCCTCACTCGTGGCTCGCACATGGCCATTCCCCAAACCATACGTCAGCGTCGCGTCTGTCTGTAACGCCATACCAATATTCAAACGACTAAGAAAGATACCCGCGACAATTTTTTGATCCATCTCCCCTCGAACTTCTTTCTCAACGATCGACGCCAAGATAACGACATCATCCAACGTCTTCAAAGGCGCGGGCAACTTGGTCAGATCGATATCACCAAAGTTATCTTGAAATTCTTTTAATTGTTTTTGGACCAGCCCCTCTGGCAACTGATCATCCCAAACACGATACGTATCGGGCATCAAGTATCCTTCGAGCGATCGTTTTTTTGGCAATAACTTTAGAAATGGGAAATCTGAACGAAGCGCTGAATCAAAGGGCGCACGATCCACCGACTTTCCGATCACACGCGCCGTTTGGTCGAGCGGAATATTTTTTTGTTTGTGCAAATAATCCGCTTCGTCATCCACAGACCATCCTTCCAATAAACGCACTTGACTCTCACGACGCTGAGGACCAAGTGCGAGCGTCGTCATCAATAAGCGATAGCTTGTGCCCGGTTGAAGTTCATACGTTCCCGCTTTTACCTGCCAATCTTTTTGTGTCGACAGGAACACACGAAACTCCAATCCAGATCGAACAACTTTTTGCTTCACAAGAAGATCAACGGCTTGCTCTGATGTCGTTCCAGAAGCAATCGTCACGCTCGTAGAAGGTTCTGGTTCGGGATAGCCAATATAGGACGCGTAAAAAAAAGAACCGATGCGCAACACCGCAAACATCCCCAAACCAATCAAGAACAAACCTCGAATCAAGCGCATCATGTTTTAGGAAGATCTACTTTTTTCAAATCTTTACGGCGAAGCGCTCGGTGAAAAAAACGGACGAGGGCAAAACAAATAAAGCCAACCACAATACCCGCCAAAATATCAGATGGATAATGAACACCCGCCGCGATACGACCAAAAGCCACAAACCACGCCACCCCAAAAGCAAGAAGACCTAAGGAAATATCTCCATACGCAAGCGCGGCCGCAATCGCAAAAGCGACGGACGTGTGGCCAGAGGGAAAAGAATAGGTCGAGGCCGGTGGCGGAATAAGACGAAGAACTTCTGACGATGCCGCAAAAGGACGCACACGACCGATCGCGATTCCCAACAACAACGCGACGACAAGCGCCAACAACCCAGCCCACGCCGCTTCATAAGCCGCGTGACGTAAAGACTGGCGACGCTTTGAAAAACTCGTGAGCGCTGCTAAACCAGCAAACACAAAAATCATCCAGCGCGCACAAAAAACCACAAACCCTTGTGCAAACGGGGTGCTAAAAACAGATTGAATGCCACGAATGATTTCTATCTCGCCTTGCATAAAGCAAGCATATCACTTCTTAGGTTCTTTTGTCTTTGGTTGAAACGGGCACAACGTTGCCACGGGACAACGCCAACACTGCGGCTTCCCCGGACGGCAGACGTCGCGTCCAAATTGCACAAACGCACGATTCACATCCCCCCAGTATTTTTTTGGGATCAACGCCATCAGTTCTCGTTCAACAACTTCTGGGTTCTTTCCCTTTGCCCAGCCAAGACGGTGCGCAATACGAAACACATGCACATCAACAGCCATGGCTGGTTTGCCAAAACCATACCACATCACACAGCTCGCCGTTTTTCGACCGACTCCGGGTAACGTCACCAACTCCTCCATCGTGGATGGCACGTGACCGTCATAGACATCGATCACCCGTCTCGCAAGTGCCTTGATCGCCCTCGCCTTATTCTTATAAAGTCCGATGGTCGAAATCGGTTTCATAATGTCCCGCACATCCGCCTTTGCAAGAGAGGCTAACGTTGGAAATTTTTGAACAAATCCAGGATAAACCTTCACCACCTGCGCATCACGTGTCCGTGCTGACAATAACGTTGCAAGCAACGTATCTTTAGGATTTCCCAGATCCACCATTCCTTTGGCGGTGTAGCGCTTGCTCAAGGTGCGAATAATCGAAGTAACGGAAGAGGAAGTCTGAATCATAATAATATTTATACCATATCAGACATTCCCACCCATCGACATGACAGGCGTGATGAATCACGCCGCCACATAGGGCAGAACCCTCTCCTTACGAAGGAGACTTCGTCGTGAGCTCCCTCGACCTGAGCTCGGGACGAAGGTCAATCGAGCGAGGGTAGGGTGAGGTTATCCAGGATCCATGTTTAGTTAACCTTCAAGGGTGACTGTTGTTCCCGTCGGGCGACATAGGATTGA
>CAYGGQ010000123.1:0-2817 GCA_964349535.1 uncultured Gammaproteobacteria bacterium
AAAGCGGGGTTGCGTTGGTCGTTAGCGCGATCAACTTTTTTTGATGAAGAGCAGGAAGCGGTTCTTCGAATAAAGTTAAAAAATCGTATCAATAAAGAAGATGAGCTGGTGCTTGCTTCGGATCAACATCGTTCGCAGTTGCAGAATCGGGCGGCTGTCGTTGAGCGGTTGAATGAGTTGGTTGCTGAGGCGTTGGAACCGGAAATAGAACGCAAGGCGACGAAACCGACGAAGGGATCGCAAGAACGTCGCATGGCAGAAAAAACCAAACATGGAAAAAAGAAGGAGGGGCGGGGGAAGGTTGAGCATGAGTAAATTTTGAAAAAGAAAACCCCGCCTATCGTATGAGGCGGGGTGAAGGAAGTGTCGTGGCATTTGCCCGGTCAGGGTCGTTTTTTCCCACAACCGCCGCAGAACTTGTCCTGATCCTCAAAAGGAATTTTGCAGGAGGCGCAGACCTTGTGTGGGTCAAGCACGCGAGAGATGTTTTTGATTCCTGTTCCACAATCTGGACAAAAACGGAAATCAGGTTTGAGTTCTTTTCCGCACTGCGTGCAGTGCGATTTGATCTCTTTTTTCGGGGTCGGCCGACGCGGTTCGGTGTAGGGGGCGCTATTGGAGCAGAAGCCGCCAGATTTATAGACCATGACATCCTCCTTGGTTGGTCAGGGGTTGATGAGCGTGTCTTTTGAAGCCGCATCGAACACAAAAGTTACGATCGGCATCCGTGAATGTTTTTTGACCACAACGCGCGCAGAAAATGGTGTTGCGAGCAAAGCGACGTGGTCCATGATCCAACCAGTCACGCACGGTGATCAGTTCTAAATCCTGTCGGCAAAGGGTCATGTAGGTGTCTTCACACATGTGTGGATTTAGAAGCACCAGTTCCGTTTCCGTTGGGATACCATGACGTGCGGCGATTTCTACCGTTTTGAAGACACGCCACATGCTGTTGGCGACGCCGCTTCTATCTGTGAGACCAAGGCCAAAATCAATTCCAAAGAACGGGACATGATCTGGTCGCGCGAAGAAGACCCAGCGTACAAACGCGTTGAAGCCAAAGGGAGCGTCCGGTTCATAACACGCCGGTGATGGGTCGACAGGGATCCCATCAAAGCCTTGTACGAGCGCGCCATGAAGTCCGCAAGCAAGAGTCGTTGGCGCGGCAAAAATAGAAACGTCCTGTTCAACATGAGTGACGCCTTTGCCGATGCCAAATCCAAGCCAGCGACAGTTGGCGATTTCATCAGGTCTCATCTGTTCCGCATCCATCAGGAGACCAAGACGCCAAGGTTCCATTAGAAAGGGGGTGAGACTCGGAACACGCACACGTGCTTCATCCGATTGGTAGAAGATGCGAGGTGACGACATGGAGAGCCTCCAGGAGTCAGATTGTGAAAGGTCTAGTTTCTAGTGTTCAATGAAAAGACGGTCGTGACCATACTGCCGTCTAATGGTTAGACAAACGAGATGTATCATTTTCTGGATCGTTTGTCCAGCATCGTGGATTATCGATAATATATTGGCGAATTCGATTGAGTTCTGCGTCGTGACGAATGATGCGGTCGTGGTAGTTGCGTTGCCATGCAAAAGATTGATGGGTAGATTTTCGAATGAGACAGGTTGATGTAGCCTTGAAATTTCGTATGATATTCCCCAATGTGGCGGCATGATTCATCATGCCAGTAATGAGTGGCATATCCATGCAGGCTGTGACCGACATCGGGTTGCCATTGAGGGATGACGACACTGGCACAATGAATTGTGCCGCCACAATTGCATTTATTGCATTGATAGGCCCACGGTCGCCAATAGGACGGATCCAGAGGATGCCGTGGATATGATTCGGCATGATAATGAATTCATCTAGTCTGATTGATGAAAATTTATTCGGCAGTTCATGCCAGGCTTGCGTAACGATATTTCCCATATTGTTCAATTTTATCTCCCCATTCACCATTTTCCCAAAGAATTGTTTTCGTCCTTCCGTACAAATGGTTACAAAATACGCTCCTGCTTGGGAATAATCATACCCCTGCAGTCGGGGCAAAATGTATTTATGAATGGATTGGTCCATATATACTCCGTTCCACGAATTTGAAATTATTGCAATACCCGAATAACAAAAAACGTCCCCATCGAGCTTGGCTCGACAGGGACGGAGTCTACTGTTGGTTGATCAGAACGGACTGCAGCATCGCGTCCTCTTTCAGTTCGCCGCTCGCCACGAGATCCTCGGGCGGCTCAAGGTGCATGGCCATGGTTTTACCCAAGGGGTAGGAGCGTTGATGTTCATAGAACGTGAAGAAGTTCCTGGAGACGCGCTCCGATCCCGACGTTAGCGCAAAGAGGATGCACCAAGCGACGAAGATGGTCATGTACTGCTCGCGAAAAACGAACCACAGGATGATGGTGTTGAGCATCACGGTCATCACCAGGAAGATCGACCAACGGTTCCATAGACGAAAGGACATGGCCTTGCGAGACAGGAATGAATCGTCGACCGATCCCTGCTTCACGAATTCGAGCCAGCGCCGTTTGCGAAGCCAGAAGCTGATCATCCGAGGTCCATTGCTGATCAGGCTGATGATTGGACCGGATCCGATCGTCCACCACCTGACGTTTTTGTCGGAGGAGAGGTCGCCGAAACGCCAATCGTAGAGGCAGAAGATCAAAAACAGGCAGGAAAAGAACAGCGATTCTATTGCAGCTTCCTTGATGAGCTTTTTCACTTGGTTTCTCCTTGGTTTGACTCTTGTTGATCGTGAAAGGAACGATGGATCATGATAAGAGGAAAAGGTGTTTGTGTCAACCCCA
>CAYGGQ010000124.1:0-2814 GCA_964349535.1 uncultured Gammaproteobacteria bacterium
GCCGAGCACAGAGCAGTGAACTTTGCGATTTGGAAGGCCGCCAAGACGTTCCATGATGTCTTGTGGGCGAAGTTTGAGGGCGGCTTCGATCGTCAATCCACCATTTTCTGTGACCATGACAGAGAGCATGGACGTTGAAGCAATTGCAGAAGCACAGCCAAAGGTTTTCCACTTAAAATCGGTGACGTGTTCAACGCCCTCATTGTCTTTTGTGATACGAAGCCAGACTTTCATGGCGTCGCCACAGGCGGGAGAACCGACCATGCCAAGATAGGCGTCTTTGTAGGCGGTCTCATCGTCTAAAAAGTTTTGTGGATGGAAAAAGTGGCTCTTCACGGTGTCCGTGTAGAACCAGCCTTTTTCTTTTGTGGGCGCAACAACATCGCCTTTGCGGGCGTCGGTTGTCGCGGGGGTGATTGTTTGTGTGTTCATAGTAAAGACGTTTGTCATCCCGACCGAGGAGTCCGACGACGAGCGGAGGGATCCCTTCTCCGCCCAAGGCGGATGCGCCCTAGGCGCAGAAGGGGTCCCTCGGCTCCGTATGACTTCGCTCGGGACGACAGAAATTAGGCAAAATACTTCATGTCCATATTTACGGGACTCATTTTACGAAGGCGGGTGACGATCTCTGGCATCACGGCGATGACGTGATCGACATCTTCTTTTGTTGTTGATCGGCCAAGCGTGAAGCGGATCGATCCGTGGGCGGCTTCGTAAGAGAGGCCTGTTGCGAGGATGACATGCGAGGCGTCGAGTGAGGATGAGGCGCAGGCAGAACCGGTTGAAACCATGATTCCTTCGGCGTCGAGATAGAGGATGGCGGCTTCGCCTTCGATATCGATGAAAGAAATGTTGACGCTGTTTGGAAGGCGTTCCGTTGGGTGACCATTTAGGATAGTCTTAGGAATTTTCATCAGCCCTTCTACGAGACGATCGCGTAGCTCCGTCAGTCGTGCGTTTTCCTGTTCACGTTCTGCGTTGGCGATTTCAAGGGCTTTTGCGAGGCCAACGATTGCAGGAACGTTTTCTGTGCCGGATCGGAGATTGCGTTCTTGTCCGCCACCGCGTACCAATGGCTCGATTTTGAGGCCACGACGCATATAAAGGATGCCGATTCCTTTTGGTCCGTAGATTTTGGAGCCATTCAGCGTGAGAAGATCAACATGGTTTTTTTCAACATCAAGTTCTAACGCGCCGGCGGCCTGACACGCATCTGTATGGAAGAAAGGGTAGGGTGTTTTTTGTTCTTTACGCCACGCCAGAAGTTCACGGCCAATATCAGCCATAGGTTGGATGGTGCCGATTTCGTTATTTGCGGTCATGATGGACACGAGCACCGTCGCAGGGGTTAAAGCCGCCCGTAAATCTTTGAGGTTGATTTGGCCAAAGCGATCAACGGGTAATTGCGTCAACGTGATTTCGCCGACTTTTGCCATGTGAAGCAAAGGTTCAAGCACAGCATGATGTTCGATCGTCGTTGTGATGACGTGTGGCTTCGCGTCTGCGCCAGCTTTTGCTTGGATAGCAATACGGTGAGCGCGAGGAACGCCTACCACGGCCATGTTGTCCGACTCGGTGCCCCCGGCGGTAAATAAAATTTCATCTTCATGCGCGTTGATGGCGCGTGCGATGGATTGTCGAGCTGCCGTGACGGCGTTTTTCGCTTCCAAGCCAAGGCTGTGGAACGAAGATGGGTTGGCGTAGACGTCCGTGAAATAGGGAAGCATCGCTTCAACCACCCGTTCGTCAGTCGGGGTTGTGGCAGCGTGGTCGAGATAGATGATGCGTGGTTCTTTGGACATAGAGTTTAGTGAAGATCAGCAAGTGTTGTTTGATGTAACGCGGAAACGATGTCGCGCTGTAAACGTCCCCAGAGGGAGCTGCTATGGCAGGAGGTTTCGACAGGGCAACCTGTATTTTTGTCTTGGCAGGGGACGAGCATGAGTGGGCCTTCGAGAGCGGTGAGGATCTGATCGGCTGTGATCTGGTTTGGAGCAAGGGCGAGTCGGTAGCCGCCACCAGGGCCTTTTCTACCCTGAACAAGGTTGGCTGTTTTGAGGGCGTAGGCGATTTCTTCTAGATACCCGAGTGAGAGGCGCATCCGTTTTGCGATGTCTTGCAGGCTTAGGTACTCCTCCGTGGCATAGGTTCTAGCCAGTTCGCTCATTAAAATCATCCCAATGTGGTTGCGTTCAGAGACGCGGAATAAGGAGTTCATAATATCCTAGTTTGTGACTGGGAATATAGCGGTAAACCATGAAGGGGTCAAGCGTAAAAAGAAAACCCCGATCCGATAGACATCGGAACGGGGTCGAGGGTACTAACAGAGATAGTGATGCAACAGTTCTGCCGCCGCCTGGAAGGCGGAAGCATCGTTCGCGAAGCAGCAACGTCGCACCTCACCCTTGGTGCCACGAGCACCATAGTTGATGGCGATGTGCAGACTCCCCGGAGCTGGCTTGGATGGGGGTGTGAATGAAACGCGGGCGTAGACGGTCTCCGTCTCCCATTCGGCGATCAGATCATGGGCATCAATGATCCGGATCGTTGGGGCAGGGATCTGGCTGGTATTGACCAGTCGTAAGAGCATTCCACCGGCCCAGTCATGCCACGGAATGTTGGAGCCGAGCGCGGAGAGACGATCCCGTGTGCTGCGTTCGTGCGTTGGAGCTGGCATGCCCATGTTGGCCTCCTGGGGTTGAGTATGTGGAAAATGCTGGATAGTAGTATCTGATGTAACGGAGGTTGTCAATGGGGTGGACGAATTCAAGTCATCAATGCACCACCCCTGACGCCAGGAGCTCTTTGAGGCAT
>CAYGGQ010000125.1:0-2789 GCA_964349535.1 uncultured Gammaproteobacteria bacterium
GACTTCGGTGAGCTCAGTCGAACCGCGGGGATCCAGCGCGCGGCACCAGCGCCAACAAATCATAAGGGATTCCTTTTTGTTGGTGCTATCGCACTGGATCCCCGTGTCTACGCACGAGGATGACAAAAGGAACAACAAGGACAAGCGAGTTCCATTTCCCAAAAATATCTTATCCCATACCCCTCCCTATGATCATAACTATCTCCGGTGTCCCCGGCTCCGGCAAAACCTCCGTTGGCCACATCCTCGCCGATCGTCTTGGCATGCGTTTTACCTCTGTCGGCGAGCTTCGCGGTCAGATGGCTCGTGAACGCAACATGACCATTGCCGAACTAAACGCGCTCGGCGAAACCGATCCTGTCACCGACACCCAAGTTGACGACTATCAACGAAAGCTCGGCGCGACAGACGATAAACTCGTCATGGAAGGTCGCTTGTCATGGTACTTCATCCCCAATTCTTTTAAAATTTTACTGCTTTGCGATCCTCAAGAAGCTGCGACGCGCCTCTTTCAAGCACAGCGCGCTCATACCGACAAAGAGCAGAGCGACGAGCCAGCCTATCCAAGCATCGAAGCAACTCGGCTCGCGATCGAAACGCGCATCGCGTCGGACAGTACGCGATATAAAAAACACTACAACCTTGAAAACTACCTTGCACCTGAACATTACGATCTCGTGATTGATTCAACAGGAAGCCCTGGCCCTCAAACAAGCGCCGATCGCATTCTCGCAGAAATGAAAAACCGCCAGTTGATCTAGGCGGTTTTTTCTTCCTTGGCTGGTTGTGACACGGTATGCAATTTCACGCTTTTTGTTTCACGCATCGTCTTTTTGGAGTGGCGGATGTAAGAAATGTTCTTGCGACGCACCTTAGCCATCTTCGTGACCTCAATCTTGACGATGGAAGGCAAGGTTAATGGAAAAATCTTTTCGACGCCGACACCACTCGCGATTTTACGAACGGTCATGGTCTTGGAAACGCCATTGCCGCCCACGCTCAAAACCATCCCTTCGTAAATCTGGACGCGTTCCTTTTCCTTCCCATTTGGGTCGGTTTCTTTGATCTTTTGGTGGATGCGGAGTGTCATGCCGGTCTGCACCTGTTGAGAGGTGATGGTGGCCGGTAACGTTGTGAGTTCTGCCATAGGAATGACGAGAGAATAGCGGAACCAAGGAAAACCGTCAAGGCATTGACAATCCGCCTGTTTTCTTATACGATCCTTTGAAGTTCGATCTTTCGACAACCCTAATAAACGGGAGAAAAACGATGAGAAAGATGGTAAAGAGGCCCGTGCAGGCAACGAGCGCGTTGGAGAAGGTTCTTGAGGAGGAGCGGTTGGCACTTACCCCAGCTTCCCCAAAACGACCTCCTTGGTACAGAATCGTCAAGACCAACCAAGTAGGAATGCGGCTCTGCTCCTATAACTGCTGCACGCGTTGCCACAGCAGCGTGAAAAACGTAAGCATAGTCAGTATCTCTGCAGTGATCTGCTGGGTCCTGACAATCGCCGTGGGAGTGTTCATGTTTGGTTGGTGGTCTTTTCTAGTTGCTCTCATCAGCGGTGTCGCCTACTTCATCCTCGCACTCAGTGTGCTTGACTACACGGATGCCAGAGCTGCCTT
This sequence comes from uncultured Gammaproteobacteria bacterium, assembly GCA_964349535.1. Lineage (GTDB taxonomy): Bacteria > Patescibacteriota > Patescibacteriia > 2-12-FULL-60-25 > 2-12-FULL-60-25 > VGLT01. The sequence continues at coordinate 1,626 of CAYGGQ010000125.1, forward strand.
TCTCATTCACACGCCCAGCACATCCCTCCTCCCTGACGACAAGACCCTTCTCATCTCTCATCTGGGAAAGCGCTCTACCTATCTTCACGACCGTCTGCTTGGCCCCAACTCTTCTCTCGCCAACCTCAAAATCCGCGTGACTACGAAGCTCGGAAAGGCGCGGGAACTGGCCGCTAAGGGTGAGGGCATAGCAACGCTCGTCCAAGACGAGCCTACTCGTGCCCTTTTCTCAAAGCTGACCGACGTGGCGTCCCGCTCCATTCCCAATTTTGAAAAAGCCGAGCGTGATCTGCTGGAACATGAGGCCAGGCTCAAAGCTGGCATCGATCTGACAATCAATCACATCAAGGCTCGTATCGTTGGTTGGTTCGATCTTCAAGGCTTTGCCGCCGAAGTCTACGAACTGGAGGGCGAGGCTGCGGCTCTCGTCGAAGAGGTTGAGGCCCTGAAGACGACGAGCCTGATTGAAGCCCTGGCTGAACTGGAAGCTCTGCACGAGAGCCTGGCTCCTGCCATCGACGAGGCGGCCATCAAGCTCTTCGCCAATAGCGAGTCCAGTTCTTACGACGAGGATCTGGCAACGCTCGAGCACGTGCTCGAACGCAATGCCGCCTTGCTCCCGGCTACCAACGTGGCCTAACAATCTCAAAAGACGCTCCCCTCTCGGGCTAGCGTCTTTTTCTTTTTAACGATTATTTCTTCGCATTGGACCGAATCGCCTATGCGAAGAGTGGCGGCGTCTATGCTAGGATATAAAATAGGCTAAAATATGGCTATAAAAATGACCCTATGCGTAAAAAAATATTATTTGTCGTGGCAACACATGGAGACGAGCCTATTGGTCCCGCTCTATTGAAAAAACTTGCCAAACAAGAAGATAACTCCAAAAAATATACATCAGTTGTTGGGAACCCAAGAGCCCTCGCTCAAAGCAAACGTTACCGAGGTTGATTTAAATAGATCCGCCCCAGGTGATAAAAATTCTGCGATTTATGAGTGTTCGCGAGCGTTTGAACTCGTCACGTTGTTTAAAAAATTTGACTATATTGTTGATTTTCACGAAACAAAAGCTAATGACCGCATAGTGATTATTGTTCCAGGGCTCACGCGCAAATCTTTGGCACTTGCCTTGGCTTTTAATATTAAAGATGTCCTTATTTGGCC
>CAYGGQ010000126.1:0-2743 GCA_964349535.1 uncultured Gammaproteobacteria bacterium
GACCAAGACCGACGGCAACCAAAATCAGAGCTACAGATTTGACCACGATGACGGATAACGATCGGTCTTCGTGCAACACGCGACGCAACCAAGATCCTCCAAACCACGCAACAAGCGCAATCGCGGCGTACTGAACCGCCTGTAGAGCATTCACAATCGCCGCGCTCCCCTGCGCGATCGAAAGATAGATACAAATAAAACCAATGGCTCCAAAAAGCTGGCCGACGATCGTAAACGCAACCGTTTTTCTTGATACTTTTGGCTGATCCTTTGCCGGTCGAAACAACGTCATTAACTCCTGCCGCGCGCCAGAGGAAAGCACGCCTATCAAGGCACCTGTCACTGCCGCGACAAAACGGGAGGTGATAAAGATCGCTAAAAACTCACCGCGTTCAAACGCGAACTTACCAAACACGCTCGCCATCGCAAAGAGAAGGGCGGCACCGATCGCAAGGAGCACGGTGACGGGTGTTAATTTCCCAAACCTGCTTTTTCCCCATGTCAACAACAAGATCGCCAAAAGCAAACTTACAAAACCTATCCACTGTGACAAAGTCAATCGTTCCCCCAAAAAAAGAGAGGTTCCTGCAATCGTAAAGAGAGGAACGAGGGAACCAACCATCGGTACGATCCGTGTCGCCGCTGCTCGTTTTAATGCTTCAAAGAAACCCCACAAACCGAACACGAAGCAGGCACCAAAGGGAACGATAAAAAACCATGCAGATGCCGATGGCCACTGCTTGACCCAATGCGAGGCCACAAGCGTGATCACGGAGAAACCACTAATCAACGCGGCATAGGTTGCACTTTGCTTCCAGGTCGTCGTTAATAACGCCTTGTCGATCACAAACGCCACCGCATTCGCGAGGTGACCGAAAAGAGCCAAAAACAACCACTGCGTCATAAACTGATCGTATCCCCAAACCGTGGCACATCGGCCGCGATCCCCAATTTTTGATGCAGCCGTGTCGCGAGTGCCACCGCCGCCCCTTCATCGCCGTGCGTACAATAAATATGCGATGGTTTTTTCGCCGCCTCCGAAACCCAACGTAATATTTTATTCTGATCACCGTGCGCGCTGTAAGCACCAATGCTGACGATCTGTGCTCTCACGGTAATGCGCTCCTTCAACACCTCCACGTGTTTTTGTCCTTCATACAATTTTCTTCCCAAGGTGCCTTCTGCTTGATAACCGATGATAAGCACCGTTGATCGCGGATCACCAAGATACCGAATGAGATGGTGGCGGATGCGACCTCCGTTCATCATTCCCGCGCCTGCAATAATCACTTTTGGACGTGGTGCGTCATTAATCATTTTTGATTCGTCACGTGAGGGTGTTGGACGCAACCCTGGGAAATCCAACATATTGATGCCGCGCCTTACCTGCGCCAGCGCTTCGGCATCATAATATTCTGGGAACTCTTCAATCACGGCTGTTGCTTTGATCGCCATGGGACTATCTAAATACACATCCACAGACGGGATCGCTTTGCTATCCATCAAATCATGCAATTCGTAGAGCAGCTGCTGCGTCCGCTCGATCGCAAACGCGGGAATCACGAGTACCCCATTTTGTCGCACGGTGCGCGTGACCACCTCACGTAATTTTGTCTCGCGCGTGGATTCATCTTCATGCACGCGATTCCCGTACGTCGACTCGACAATCAACGCGTCTGTTTCAGCCAATTGTGCCGTCTCTTTCAAGATCGGCACGTTGTCATTTCCAATATCCCCGGAGAACGTGGCCTTTGCACCCGCCGCTTCTGTAAGCTCAATAAAAGCACTTCCAAAAATATGTCCGGCATCACGAAAACGAAACGACAACCCATCCAATTTGATAGAACGACTATAGTCCACGCCTGTGAATCGCTTGAGCGTCTCCTGAATATCATCCGATTGATACAGCATCGGTCTCCCCTGCTTTTCAAAGTCCTCCTTCATGATGTGAAACGCGTCTTCCAAAACAATCGCCGCAAGCTTTGCCGTTGGTGGCGTAAGATAGATCTTTCCACGAAAACCTTCTTTAACAAGACGCGGTAAACGCCCCACGTGATCTAAATGCGCATGCGAAATCAACACCGCGTCAATCGTCGAAGGATCAAAACCAAAGGGGGACGCATTACGTGCTTCCATGAACGCTGACCCTTGAAACGCCCCACAGTCAACCAAGACTCGACTTTGACCCGCCTCGACAAGATAACAAGAACCGGTTACTTCTCTCGCCGCACCATAAAAACCGATTTTCATAGACAAACAACAGGATAACACGCGCGGTCACGATGAAAAAGAGAATGCACCCCTTGACAATCCTACTAAAAAACCCTATAGTCCCATCACACATTCACGGAGGACTGCCCCATGACAGCACGACAAAACTAGGGTACCCATGGGTACCCCGCTCAACATCTCTGAACACCGTTGCGGGCGGCTCCATCGGGCAGGTAGCTTCGTCTCCTGCGCCACTGGACGTCCCGCAAAAAAAGAAGCATTGCTCACCCTCGGAGTCATCCTCCGGGGGTTTTTTATTGAACGAAACGGAGCCCCGTAAAATGTGCAGGCACATCACGGGGCACGTAAAAACAAGCACTCCATAGTCATCTCTTCATTAATGGCTGTGCCACGTGAACAGCATCCATATAAAAACAACACTTGTTAAGTGCTGTTTTTACGTGGTGGGACCGGCGGGGATCGAACCCGCGACCGTTGGCTTAAAAGGCCACTGCTCTACCAACTGAGCTAC
>CAYGGQ010000127.1:0-2743 GCA_964349535.1 uncultured Gammaproteobacteria bacterium
GCTCATCGGTCTGACGCGCAAGATGAATGTGTTCAATGGTTTTGAGGTGACGCGCAAACAGCTCCAGTCGAAAACGAAACTCGTTCAAACGAAAGTTCGTTGATTGCACGAGAACAACGAGTGCCCCTTCGGGTAATCCGTAAATGGAGGCGCGAATCTGCTCAGGAATGGACTCATGAAAAGACAAAAAGCGTCCTTCCGGTAACGCGAGTCGGTAGGCAGCAAGTATAATTTTTGCGAGTGGTGCTTCGTCGTCGTAGATAACAAGGGTTGGCAAGGAGTGGTCATGACGAAGCGATTCCGTCAGCAGTTGCTTTAGATAAACGGAGGCCTTTTCAATGAGTTGCTGCATAACGGGGGCAGTGTAACACACGTTTTAGAATTGACGAGATAAGAAAACACCCCCCACGAAGAACGTAGGAGGTGGCTTGATTGAAGGTTGTGGATCAGCGGCCGCAGGCGAAGGCGATGAACCGGTGCCAAATGTGGAGTCTGGCCAGGTTCAAACCTCGCGTCAGTCGCTCGGCTGCACCGTTCGGTCGATGCAGCACGAGAAGAAACGCGACAGAAGATGCCAGCACGGCGACCCATGCGAGCATGAGGAGCCAACCGATCATGAGGTTGGCTTTCCAGATCGCCACCCCCGCCTCAATGCTCATGCAAAACAACGAGTAGATCGTCACAGAGGCGAGGCTATACGAACCGACCAATGCAAAGATCGCGCCTACGGTGGCACTCCAGACGGGATCTATCCCGAGCGAGCACATCCAGCAGCCGATAAGGAAGCCTAGTGGGACTGAATACCCAAGGCCTCGACCCTGCCAGAAGGAGCGTTGCTGTGGAGGGATTCGGAAAGGCGCATGACGATAGGTAGGTTTTTCGTCTGAGCTTGAGGCACCCACCACCTTGACCTTCTCCTCCGCGAGATTCATGAAGTACTTCAATATCTGCTGGCGATAGAACACGCCCGCAAGAACACTCCAAAAGATGAGGATCAACCCTGGAGCGTCCCACCACCGGGAGAGCATGTACGGATTTGTGATACGAACGATCTCGATCGGAAACCAATTCCGCATGTACCAGACGAACCACTCGTCGACACGGTTGTCGGAAACCTCGTTGGAGAACACGTCTCTATCGTAGGAACGTGTCTTTGGGAGGTACGCCGCAGACAGTCTGGAACCGAGCGGAGCGGACTTGAAGTGGTAGTTCGGCTTGAACCAGTGACGCAGTTGCGCGTAGTTCATCGTGCTGATCGAGTACTCGGTCGCGTCTGTGCACACAGCAGTGCAATCATATCGCAGACCCGCTGTACATTCCTGGTTGTATCTCAATACACCCAAGGTAACCACAGGGACGCACAGCATGATGAGCCCAGCCCAACGATAGGCGATGTTGGTGTATCTTGTGGCACGGTCCATGGAGTCTCCCTTGTTTTGTCTCGATTGTCGAAGTCCAATCCAGTCAGCATGACTGGACGACACATCGGAAACCATGTTTTATCCATGGTTTCCGGTATCTCGCCCACTCTTTGTAAGTAAGTAGCATAGTCTAAAAATGAGGTTTTGTCAAGGCACGAACACCATAACATGGCTAAAATAAGACAAATAAATAGCAAAAACGCCAGCATGAAATACTAGCGTTTGTAGTAAGCGGACGTAATTTTTGACTTACTCTAAAAAAAGAAGTGACCTCCAAGTTTTTTCGGGGTATTGATCACCAAAGGAGCCTCTTCAACAAGCGACTCCCCAATCCGCAACGGCAGAATGATCAGGCCGCGTCTGTACGCCTCCGACAGGACATACGTCACCCAACGACTTCTCCCCCGCATGGTGACCAATTTTCGATCCCGCAAAAAACGCATGACTCTCTTTTGATGCAAACCACTTTCACCATTCCCTACCTTGGCGAAAATGACTGTATTCGTGACCGGCTTTGGCGACTCGCGTAAAAAATCAATGACTTTTTTCGCGAGCGCGTAGTGCGCTGCGGATAGTCGGCTATCGTGAGTATTCATCTAGAAGTCTCGGGTCCGTGGCGGTGGTTCTGGTTTTGTTGGTGGCGCTCCTCGAGCGTCATCGACGATCGTTTTGATATGCCACCGCAGCATGGGGACGCAGATCTTGGCGATCATAATCCCGAGGCGAGCCGCCTCGAAACCAGCGACGCATGAAGAGAAAAGAAAACTGACAGGAGTGCGACGTTCGTGACGAGGCATGTTGGCTCCTTAACAGCAAACGGGTGCGTTCTAGATAAGCTCGCGGAACTCTTTGTGGTGGAAGGATCGATGTAGTAAGACGATACCTTAAATATGGCTATTGTCAAGGTCGAACCGTCCCTTAATTTTCCTCTTCCCAGTCGCTATGACACGGAGAGCAGGACGAGGCAAGAAGAAGGTTGGCTAAAAAATGTCCAGCTTGGTAAGGTGTTGACTATATATGTCTATTGAACTTCCTCCAGAATCGAAACCTACTTCCCACACCGAGATGCCGAATATACCAACCAAGAGGCTTGCCGAGGGAGCCTCCACTGGATGGGAGGAGAAGGATGTTGTAACCGTCGAGCAAGTCGTTACGGGTATCAAACAATTGTTTCCAAATGTAAAAGAACTTGTCCCAACCAGCCAAATCGTGACCCACGACGGAAAACTTGTCTCCGTTGATTTTGATGTCCCCGGCGCACAGTTTAGTTTTACATACACCATGAAAGGAACGCACAAAAAACCTAGCGGCACTTTTAATAC
>CAYGGQ010000128.1:0-2737 GCA_964349535.1 uncultured Gammaproteobacteria bacterium
GCTTATGAAGAAAGGACACAAGTTCTGCTTCGGTCGGTCTGCGTAACGACAGCGGAATCGCTTCAATCGTTCTCAAATTCATGGTCACGTCCTCTCCCACCCGACCATCCCCTCGCGTTGCCCCCTGCACGAAAAAACCATTTTCATACTTCAAAGAAACGGCTAACCCGTCCATCTTGAGTTCCGCAAAAAAACCAGCCCCTTGCCCGTTCTGCGCCTCAAACGCCGCCACGGGTTCCAACCGTTTCAAACGCGACACCCACTCCTCTACTTCTTCACGAGAAAACGCATCTTCCATCGACAACATTCTCACGCGGTGTGGAACTTTTTTAAATCCTCCAACGGCCTTACCCGCCACCCGTTGCGTGGGCGAATCAGACGTCACGAGTTCTGGAAATTGCTGTTCTAACTTGTACAGCTCATGTTTAAGCGCATCCAAAGCGGCCTCCGAAATCGAAAGCCTGTCCAAAACATGATATTCATAGCGATACGCGTCTATCTCTTTTCGAAGTTTTTCTACGCGTTTTTTCACGTCTGCCTGCGTCATACTTGCCCATCAGGCTACCATTATCGCCACCAGGTCGCCAACCAAGACAGCAGCGAAGATCCGTACCACAGCGCCACCACACCACCCCCCATTAAAAAAGGTCCAAAAGGAACTCGCGCGCCGCGACGCGTCCACCCAAATCCAAGCAAAAACAGGGCGATGACACCACCGCCAACATACGTGGCATACAACCTCACTCCGATCAGAGGCCAACCCAACACAACGCCAAGCAACAACCCCAACCAAGGATCCCCCCACCCAAGCCAACGTCCACGAGAAACCCACGCTTGGAAGGCCAAAAAGGAAAAACCAACCAAGGCCCCCACGAGCATCATCATCCACGACACGCGACCAAGGGCGAGTGACCCTGCGCCAAAAACCAAAGCAGACCCGATGGCGTATTCAACGGGCACCAATCGCCAACGAAAGTCAAAGACCGCCAAGACCAACCACTGCATGGTGAGGAAATATTCAAAAAGAAAAAATGACAAGCTTTGCCAAGTTCCTATGGTGAAAAAGGGATGCCGCGCTGCCGCCACCAACACGAACAGACAGGACAAAAACTCAACGATCGGATATTGCCAAGAGATAGGCGCATGACAAAATGCACAACGGCCACGCAATCCCATCCATGAGATCAGAGGGATCAAATGATGAAGCTGCAACGTCTTATGACAGCTCACGCAGCGCGAACGACCCAAAAGCGACGTCTGCTCGCGTAATCGAATGATCAAAACATTTGCAAATGATCCAAACGCCAAACCAAAAGCGCCGACAAGAAGGTGCCAGCCAATAGGAGAAAACCAGGTAACTTCCCCCATCATTTCTGCTCGTCCTTCATGTCGACGCCTCCGGCGTGCGCGAAATACACATTCGCCTGACCATACACCGTGTCACTCTCCGTTTGAAAACGAAGGGAATACCCATTCGCCCCGCCTTGATAGCGGTAATATTCTCCGGGCTTTGGACCTATCGGCATATGGTTCAGATAAAAAGGCGGTTTTGCTTCAGCGACGGACGTAAAACCATCCCGCGTGAGTGCGTCCGCGTTTACACCCGGACGACCGAGATCAAGGCTCGCGCTCACGGGATACGTTGCCTTCTCCAACCAGTATTGGCGCAAGGAGCTTTGCAACGCGCTGATATCGGAGAGTCGCTGGGTGTCACGAAGTCGCATGTGGGCACTGCGTAACGACAATGCTGCCAAGGTCGCTAAAAGCCCAAAGACCGCGACGACGATGAGAACTTCGAGCACGGTAAATCCTGAAAAAAATTTCTTGCGATTCATAACGCGTTTAGTTTATCAGAAGGGCGTACGCAAGAGAAGGCGCCGTCATACGCCGTGAACTCTTAACGCGCGACGGACGTGAAGCACGACGTCCTCTGGCGCATGCTGCGATTTGATCAGATATTCACATGCCCCATTTTTTAAACAACGTTTTATATCTTCTTGCGCGCTCAAATTAGTCAACATCACAATCGGAATGGCTTGCGTCTCTGCATCCTGTTTGAGCTCTTCTAAAACCTCAAAACCATTTTTCTTTGGAAGCGCCACGTCCAGTAAAATTAAATCTGGTTGCTCCTTACGCGCCATCTCAACACCGTCCTGCCCGTTCCCAGCTCGAAGCGTCGCAAAGCCTTCCCGCTCCAAATGACTCGCGTAGATCCCCGCTAAAAACCCATCATCCTCAATCAGCAAGATCCGCGGTTTATCCATAAAATCACTCAATATCTCGCATCGCGGACCCGATGGAAACCGCGAATCGAGGTCCCATTTCTTCTAACAACGGCCAGAGGTCGGCCGGATAGACCACGCGTGCCCATGGGTTCCCCAAATAGGTATTTAAATTCATCTGCTGCGTCAAAAACTCGGGCAGTCGGGGCAACAAAGATGAGCCGCCCGTCAAAATAATCTTCTCGACTCGCCGCGGCTCCCCATTTCCTTCCTGCGTCTGATAGAGGTTCAACGAGTAACGAATTTCATCCAAAATTGGTTTCATTAAAATAGAAAGAATCGGGGAAATGTCTCCCGTGGGGGCAAATGCCTGCATGGATTTGATATCGCGCTTCATGGTCTCCGCCTGTTCGACGGGGATCCCCAGCGTCTTCGCGATGTTCTGCGTCACCGCGTTTCCTCCCGTCGCGATCGATCGCGTGATCACCGGCACCCCTTTTTCCACGATCATGATG
>CAYGGQ010000129.1:0-2718 GCA_964349535.1 uncultured Gammaproteobacteria bacterium
TTGCGTTGCTGCGTAAAGTTCGTTCGCCTTGGCCCAATTCAAATTTTTCCACCAATCAGCGATGTAGGCTTTACGATCCGCGCCGTAATCGATGAAGTAAGCGTGTTCGTAAACATCGAGGACGAGGATTGGTAAGCAGCCCCAGATCCCGCCTTGATTGTGAGCATCCGAACCGTAGATTTTAAGTTTTTTTGCTTGCGTATCCCATGCAAGGACGACCCAGCCACGAACAGCCATGCCGGTCGCAGAGAAAAAGGCCATGAATTTTTCGAGAGAGCCGTATTTTTCAACCAAGGCATCGACGAGAGATCCGGTCGCTTCTCCCGCACCACCGAGAACATTGAAGTAGTATTCGTGAAGATACACGCCGTTCGCGGCAAATGTTTCGGCATCACGTAAGGCACGCAATTCTGAATACGTTTGATTGGCGGCATCAAGCCCGACGCCGGACTGATTCATTTCGAGCAGTTTTTCCGAGACTTCGTTCAGTTTGTTAACGTAGCCAACATACAATTTATCGTGATGGATCGTCATCGTTTTCTCCGAGATTCCCGTGAGGGAATTGAAGGGAAGAGGTTGTGCTTCTGTTTTCATAGATTTGAGGAAAAATAATTATTTGATCGCTTTGAGAATATCGGCGGTGCGGGGCATGCCACGTTTGAGATAGCAGATCAGACCAGCCGCGTCGATGCCGATGACGGTGCGTCGAATGATCTTTACCCCAAACAAGGAACGAACCGCGCCATAGAGGACGCTGATTTTTTTATGAAGATCGGTGAGAAGGGGAAAGGGCAGGTGATGTTTGCTGACGAAGGAGTGATGAGACGCCGTATCACCATGGTTGATGCCAAAGACACGGATGCCGCGAGCGTGAAATTTTTGCCAGTCATCACGAATGGCGCAGAGCTGCATGGTGCAACCGGGGGTCAGATCCGCGGGATAGAAAATGAGGACAACGGGATGACCATGAAGGTCTCCAAGGCGCACGGGATGACCGGAAGAATCCTTCAAGGTGAAGTCTGGCGCGGGTGCGTTCAAACGAAGTTCAGAGGCGCCCATAATCAAGCAAACATAACTGTGTTAAGGAGTATAGCAGGAAGGGAACAGGACTCAAGACGCGTCAAGATGGGTCTCGAGCTCTGTGGACACTTCCTCTGTTAATGCTTAAAATAGCGGCTAGCTATGGAGAAACATCCCCTTCACCTCAAAATTCCTGAATTGCAGATGTCTTCTGACGTGGAGAAAGCGGTGAAGCATAAGGAGCGTCGGACTGGCGAAAAAGTTCCCAATGATCCCTCTGCGCGCATCGAGGCGTACATGGATCGGTTGGCTAAGGTATTTTTGCATCCCGACGAAGAGAAGCGCAAGCGTAATATCGAAATGCTGCGCCCGAAAATATACGATGCACTCCTCATCAAGAAACAGAATTTCCCAGAGAGTTATTTTGATCTCCAAAAGCGTATCGCGCGTGAGCGCGGCCAAACCGTCGAAGTCATTCCACCAAACGTCCGCGAACAAATGATGAATGTGGCTATTCAAGATCAGAAAGCCTCGCTTGATGCGTGGATTGACTATCTAAGCTCAAGCGATGCCGTCTATCCCCCCTGGTTTAAGTATTTTGTCTGGCGCAACATCATCAAGCTTTCCCAGTTCGACAAGGAACGCGGTGAATTTAAAAAGCGCACCGAATCAACCGTTGCGCCCTTCCCCGACATCTATCGTGAACCTCTTGCACAGATCGCCGACCTGTATGAGCAAGTCAAAGCAGACAACAAAAAACTCAAAGAAGCGGAAGTTCAAGAAGCATTCTCCAAAAAATTTCCCGCTCTTTATGCTGTACTCATTCAGAAATCTCTCGTTGCCCAACTTGAACGAAAGGAAGAAACGAAGGGTGTATGGGTTAAATACGGTCAGAATAATCAGGGAGCTAGCGAGAAACTCTTTGCATCTTTAGAAGGCAAAGGAACTGGTTGGTGCACGGCTGGACGCTCCACAGCCCAAGCCCAAATTGAAAGCGGTGACTTTTACGTGTACTACACCAACGACGCCCAAGGCAATCCCACCCAGCCTCGGCTCGCCATCCGCATGGAAGGTGCAAACAAGATCGGTGAAGTGCGAGGCATTCTTCCGCACCAAGATGTGGAGCCCATTCTCCAGGATGTTCTTGATGCAAAGCTAAAAGGCTTTGGCAAAGAAGCTGATGCCTATCGCAAAAAATCCTCGGACATGAAATTTCTCACGGTGATCGAATCTAAAATACAGAATCAGGAGCCTCTCATCGCGGACGATCTCCTTTTCCTCTACGAAATCAATACTAAGATCGAAGGCTTTGGTTACAAGCGCGATCCGCGCATTAACGAAATACGTTCTGGGCGCAATGGAGAAGCAGACATGCTCGTCGTCTTTGATTGTGAGAAGAAGCAGATCGCCAGAAGTCCAAAAGAGGTTAATAAAAACACGAAAGCCTATGTCGGCCCTCTCTTCAAAGACATCTTCTCAACCCTCGCTCACGTAGAACATCTCTACACCAGCTTCCCTGAAGGCAAGGTCACGCGCCAAACGCTCGAAATTGGGGGACAGACAAAAGAACAACTTGAAGCAGCTCTCGAGAGAGCCGGTTTCAAGATTTCAGACTATGCCCGTCACATGATGCGAAGCGAGGACTTCGAGACAGCAAAACAGAAAGAACAAAACAACCTCGTTCGTCTTACGGTCGAT
>CAYGGQ010000130.1:0-2689 GCA_964349535.1 uncultured Gammaproteobacteria bacterium
CGACGATGCTTTTGCCACCAAGCCAGACGAATAACCCTTCTGTACGTAAACGCGCTCCGTGACAGGCCTCACAAGGTTCTTCGGAAAACAAGAACTTCGTGCCTAATCCATTACAGGTCTGACAGGCGCCATAAGGAGAATTGAAAGAAAAAAGACGTGGCTCGATTTCTGGAAACGCAAAACCATCATCCGGACAGGAAAAACGCGCAGACATCAATTGCTCGCTGCCATCATCCAAAATAGCTAATACGCTGTCGGACGCACGATCGAGAGCTGCTTCCACAGCTTCGGATAAACGCGCGCGCAACTGCTTATTTCCTTCAATTGGCCAACCAAGCGGAACGCGATCAACCACAAGATCAATCGTGTGCTGCTTGTAACGACCAAGTGGCACGGGATTACGCAAACTATAAAACTTGCCATCCACGCGCACTTCTAAAAACCCATTTTCATACATGTCTTGCAACAACTGGTGATACTCCCCTTTACGTCCACGCACGAGCGGCGCCATCACCACGATCTCATTGGTAAACTTCATTTTCTTGCCTTGACTGTCTGACGTGCGATGCAGCTCATCTGTTCGACGCAACATCACGTCCACCATTTCATCCAACGTCATCTTCTGGATCGGCTTTCGACAGATCGCGCAATGCGGATGACCGATACGCGCATATAAGACGCGCATATAATCATAGATCTCGGTAATCGTCGCGACCGTTGACCGTGGATTTGCCGAATGTGCCTTTTGGTCAATCGAGATTGCCGGCGACAATCCTTCTATCTCATCCACATCTGGTTTTTTCATCTGCCCCAAAAACTGACGCGCATACGCCGAAAGCGATTCTACGTAGCGACGCTGCCCTTCCGCGAAAATCGTATCAAACGCCAAAGACGACTTGCCTGACCCAGACAAGCCCGTAAACACCGTCATTTTATTGCGCGGAATCTCAAGCGAAATATTCTTCAGATTATGCTCACGCGCCCCCTTGATAATAATTTTATCTTGCATAGCAAAAGCCGCCTTTTTAGGCTGTTGGTATGGTACCTATGGGCTGGGGTCCTGTCGAGCATACAGCCTATCCCGCCTTGCCAACCCCCATCACTTTCGATACTATCACGGCACGCAAATTGAATCCTATACCTTTGATTTGCCTTCATCGCTCATCATCTCCCCTCAGTCTTGCGAACGGAGTGAGCAAAGCGCAGGCGTTGGCCGGAGCGTAAGGAAGGTGTTCGACACCTGACTGAAGCGCAGTGCCAACAAGCCGAGCACGGGTAGGTACCGAAGCGGTCAAACGGGAGAGACTGTAAATCTCTTGGCCTTGCGCCTTCCAAGGTTCGAATCCTTGCCTACCCACCACGTAAAAATCCCGCGAAAGCAGGGATTTTTACGTGCCCCGTGATGCGCCCTGCGCATTTTACGGGGCTTCGTTTCGTTTGCTTTCGCGGGATTCACGTGGCGCGGCCACTCGTTTCCTTTTCTGTCACATTTATTCCCTATCATGGTATATTGAAATATAATCTAACTATTCATCACTATTTATCGCTATTTTATATGCAAAAACTCATTGCAACATTCACTTTAGGCATGATGCTGTTTCCCGGTGCTGCTGTTTTAGCTGGAAAAGATCAAAACATGGGGGTTTCAGAGTATAGAGAGGAAATGAAGGATGAAAAGAAGCTACTTCATGTCGAAAAAAAGAACTTTAATCATGGAATCTGTATCAGCGCATCCAACAAAAAGGAACAACAGACCTTGCAAGCTGCCAGGCAAGTCCGCGCGGCAGCCATCCAAGCCGCAAGAAATCAGCTTCAAACAGACAAAGCTGCCGCGCAACTACTCACGGACATGGATCAACGTGAATTAGCGATCGAACGCGCACAATACGTTTTTGAAGATGCTCAATTAAATGCTGAATCGGTGATGCGGGTCGCTCGTCGTGCTGCTGCTCATCAGGCGATTCTCGATCGACAGGCCTGTCGTGCCCAATTCAAACAAGCACAAAGCTGCGTAAAAACAGCAGCTCAAAAAATGGAGGAGGCGCTCAAAGGAGCCATGACGACGTACCAAGCCGCTCTCGCAACAGCACAGACCAAGTATGAAGCTGACAAACTGGCCGCGATGGCTCTTCCCGAAGGGAGTGCTCGTAACGCCGCCCTCCTTGCAGCCCGCCACGCACTTGAGGATGCTCGCCTCGCTGCCCAAAACACCCACATGCAAGCACGCCGCGCCATTCAATCACAGAGCCTCACCGACAAAGAAGCCTGCGTAAAGACCTAACCCACGACCAACTCAAATAGATCATTTAAAAAAGAAGGGGTATAATAGAATAAAGGTCGCTTATTTCTATTATACTCCTCTCTTTTTCTTTATGTTCAAGCCAAAAGCATTAGGGTTAACCTTAGGCCTTTTCTGGGGTGTCGGGGCGTTGGTATTCATGAGCTTGTCACTCATGACCGGTTATGGATCAAATCTTCTTATGCAATTTGGTCCACTTCATCCCGGTTACTCGTACACATACGGTGGTGCTATCTGGATGGCCGTGCTTCATTTCATCGTCGGCTATGTCGTAGGCAATATTTTTGCCTTGGTTTACAATCGATTCGGTAAATAAGATTGAGCGAGAACACGCAAAAAAATACCCACCGCGTTGTTGGTGGGTATTTGTTATCTATACTGCCAACCAGT
>CAYGGQ010000131.1:0-2652 GCA_964349535.1 uncultured Gammaproteobacteria bacterium
TCCGTTCGACTTGCATGCCTTAGACACGCCGCCAGCATTCATCCTGAGCCAGGATCAAACTCTCAATAAGAACCCACGGACGTCCTGGCGGACTTCCGGGATCAATTTTATCCCCCTCCGCTAAAAGCTTCGGGGGACCCCATCAAAGCTCTTGTGAAAGAGACGGTGATGGGTAAACAATCTTGTCTTGTTGCGGTCACTCTTCTGTTGTCAAACAACGATTGCCATCGGTATCTTCCGTAACGAGCTACACCGCTCTAGTACGTTGTGGATATTTGACGACGTGCCCGCAGTTTAGTTGAAGCTTAAAAGGCTGTCAAGAGCGGGAAGTCGTAGATTTGCATCAATAAACATGGGCCTGAAAGTAACAAAACAGCCCCTGTATAGCACAGGGGCTGTAGGAAGTCCTAATCGAGACCGAGCTCCTCGAAATACAACTCGGCGATCTTTGTGAGCATCGCATCCATGGAACCTGTCTGCTCACCGATGCCGACCATCTTGCAGGCAAGCAGGGGGAAGCACTTGGTCTTCTCCATGGCATCGGACATGGTCGTTCCTTCAGAAATTCGTTGACGGACTGTCAGAATCGCCTTCTCGTAGGACGGTGGCAACGTCTTCGCCACGATGTCGAGCGTGTCAAGGATGGGAATCCCGGAACTCAGAAACTGTCCTGTGGTGAGACAGAATCGAGCTGTCACGAGCTTCTGTTGCTTCGCTCCAGTCCATCTCGCACTCACGCGCTTGCACTTGCGTTCGAGGCGTTCGAAGGCGACGATGCGCGCCAGAATCCGATCAAGAATGCCGCCCGCTTCTCCAGCTGCGACAAGATTGATCTGGGTCCAGCTGAAGACGTTCTCGCGCGCCTTCATCGCCGCCGAAAGGGGGCGGCCGGTCACGACTTGAGTCGACAGGTCAGCCAGGACTCGACCGAAAGCGGATGACTTGTGAGCCGCTTCTGCAAGCACCTCCAACGCCTGCCAAAGAGGCAAACCGCTATCAATGGCACAGGCGAATGAAGGCCAGAACCAATTGGGAATCACAACCTTCATCAACGCCTTGCTCGACTTGGACTCGACCTTCTTCTTTGTAGCTGCACGTGTCATGAGCGAACCTCCAGTTGGGTGAAAGAACTATGGCGTATCTAAGCATAAGTCGCCTCCTATGACAATACAGGCGACAATCCTGCAAAAACAAAACCCCATCCCGACAGGTGTCGAAATGGGGTGCATGATTATTTGCGTCTTGGCAGGCGCATGAGGTAGAGATGGCGACCGAGAAGACCGTAGTAGCACCAGTCCTCTTCGATCTCCACGTCATCGCCTTTAAAGAGAGGTGTGACCTGGTCGAATGCGTAGGGTTCAAGCTGGCCATCACAGTACCAACATTCCCAACGTAAGTGCCGTGGAAGATAGTACTGATCCGAAGCGCGAGTGGCAACGTATGCCGTGCGCCCATCAGGGAGCTGCGTATAGTTGGCCACGTAGTGCTTCCTGTCGACACCCGCCTTCTCTTCAACGAACACTTCCCGCTCCCGATCGTAGCGCTGCACCCGGCCATCAGCTTCGATATAGAACACGGAACCGTTTGATCTGGTCAGATCGCCGTCTGTGCTGGCTGGTCTTTCAAGAAGTTGGTGAAAAACAACTCCTGTCAACGAACCGTTTATGCGTAAAATTCCGACGCGTTCCACGGTCCGATCATCTATCTGATGCAGTTGTCGCGTGAAAAGCTGACCGCTCCCCAGATGATACCCTTCGTCCAGAAACTGCAACGGCCAACCTGTCATGACAAAGTGCTTTTCTCCAACGTGGAGAACGTGACCGAGCGGCGCGGGCACCTTTTCTGGCTTTGCCGAAACGTAGGATGCATACACTAATTCGTTTCGCCAAAGAGCCGGCTCAAAGATACCGACCTCTTCCTGTCGCGCGTAGAGACGCTCGTCCAGATACACCTCCCACCACCGCTCCATGAGATCAGAGTCTTGACGCTCCTTGGCAAAGGAAAACCACGAAACGAGCATGGAGCCCTCACAGTATATGGGTTGGATCATCAGCCGCTGGCTGTACTGTTGCGCTCCTTCTGGCGGTGCGCACTCCAGAAATAGCGATTCAAAGCCCTCGATACGATCATGACAATCATGATTTCTAAGCAGTGCTCTCTTGCCATGAATGACACTCAAGAACACGGGCTGATCATTACCATCCAGCTGTAGATCCCATGCCGAGAATTCACCGACCGGTTGATCCGGCTTCCAGGTTCCCAACGCATCCGACAAACGACGCACATTGAGAACGGCGTCCGAAAGGATGGGGCCTTTGGGGTTGAAAATCAGCTTCTGTAGATCCACGTCTCTGATCAAACCCTCCTCAGCCGCCTTCATCAGGCGTCGCATCGTGGACAACTGTGCCGTAACCGTTATCTCGCTCATGATGCTACCTCCGGTTGTTTTTACAAAGGACGACTAAACCGAATTTACCGTAGCAGAGAAAGGTCTTTCTGTCAACGATCGACCGCGCAGAACTTGGTAAGTTGCGCCCATTGGTCTGGCGACAGATCTTCAGCGCGGGCTTTTGGATGAATGCCCGAAACCCCCTCAATCCCCGTTTCGGCTGACCTTCGTCCCGAGCTCAGGTCGAGGGAGCTCACGGCCGA
>CAYGGQ010000132.1:0-2651 GCA_964349535.1 uncultured Gammaproteobacteria bacterium
GCCAAGGCATGAGTTCGATCGGTGTGTTCTACGCTACGATGGAAATTATCGAGCTCAAAGTTTTTCCTGTTACGACCAATTTCTCTGTATGGCCTTTGCTCAGCTTACTGGTCGGGAAAGCCTTCGTGATATTGAGACTTGCCTCCGTAGTATGTCGAGCAAACTTTATCACATTGGTTTTCGCAGCAGGATGTCAAGAAGCACTCTGTCTTACGTCAATGAGAATCGAAATTCAGAGATTTACTCCGACTTCGCAAAAGCTCTCATGATTAAAGCCCAGAAGCTTTATTCATCCGATTCTTTATCTGCGAAGGAGTTAGTGGATAAGGATTCTACCCTAATTACCAACTCACTATACGCCCTTGATGGAAGCGTGATTGACCTATGTCTCTCAATGTTTCCATGGGCAAAATACAAGAGCACCAAGTCAGCAATTAAGCTGCACACTTTGCTTGATTTGCGGGGAAACATTCCTTCCTTCATCGTCATCACTGACGGCAAAGGATCGGAACAAAAAGTAATGGATGAAGTGCCTTGGCAAGCTGGGGCAATTTACCTCATGGATCGAGGTTACATTGACCTCAAGCGTTTGCACAAGATCACAACATCCGGCGCTTTCTTTGTAATCAGATTGCGTAAAGGAATTAATTTACGGCGCCTCTATTCACACAAGGTGGATAAAGAAACCGGCCTGATCTGTGATCAAACCATGGTCATGCAAAACTTTTATTCTGCTCGTGATTATCCGTCACAAATCAGAAGAGTAAGATTTTATGACGAAGAAACAAAAAAAGATTTGGAGTTTTTAACGAATAACTTCGACCTGCCAGCGCTAACCATAGCAAGACTTTACAAACAGCGCTGGCAGGTTGAGCTGTTCTTCAAATGGATTAAACAACATTTGAGAATCAAAGCATTTTTTGGCACTTCAAGAAATGTAGTTGAGACTCAGATTTGGATTGCGATTTCGGTTTATCTCATAATCGCGATCATTAAAAAAACGTTAAAACTTGATGAAAGTTTCTACACTTTATCTCAGATTTTTAGCCTCTCTCTTTTTGAGAGAACCCAGAATCTGAGCGACTTCATCAAAAGTAATTACACAAAGCCAGAGCCAGAAACTGTTGACCTGTTCAGTTTGTAGGGTTCTTAGTTGGACAGTAGTGGTTAAATATAGCTCTTTCTGATATCCACTATCATTTCTTTTTATGCTCTTAAATCCTGATGTTTTAAGGAATTTTATATAGTCTTCTGAGGTTTGTCTGTGATCCTTTAAAGTAGAAACCAGAATTTTTCCTCTTACCTTATCCAAGGAAGTAATCTCAAAGTTAAACCTAGAAATTTCTAATATATCTCGTCCTTCCCAAAGGAGGAGATCTCGTATTTCAGCGTCTTTATCATCAAAGACATAATAGACATCTTGCGAAACACCGCCAATCACCTCAACTCAGCTAAATTTCCTGCAACAACTAAAAAAATTTCATGAGCCTAAACTTCTTCAAACTTTCTAAATCTCCCAAAAACTTTCTGCATTTAACCGGAGTTTCGATCGGAGAATTTAGAGAATTGGTTGAAAGGATTAAGCCAGACTGGGGGCTAATTCAAGAGGCAAAGAAGTGCGAAGGTAGATCATCGCAATTACCAACAATTGAAGATCAAGTTTTGTGCACATTGCTTTACTACCGCACTTACAACAGCCAGGAATTTCTTGGTTTTTTGTTTGATCTTCACGAGAGCAACATCTGTCGCTTACTTAAAAAAATTGAACCACTTATGGCTAAGAAAATTACCATCGTTAAAGACCGCTCTCTCACACCAGAGAAGATCATGAAGCTAATCACTGATGCTACCGAGATTAAAATCCAAAGACCAAAAACTGGTCAGAAAAAGTTTTATTCCGGCAAGAAAAAGACTCACACCATCAAGTCTGAAATGACTATGTCTGAAGATGGAAAAATAATTTCAGTTTCAAAATGCTACTCGGGAAAAGTTCATGACTTCACGATTAAGGCAGAGCAGAAGCCGCTTCCAAGAGATTGTGAAAAGTATGGAGATCTCGGATATCAAGGTTGGCAGAAGCTTGCAAGTAACGTCATTCTTCCGATCAAGAAGAAAAAAAATCAGCCACTGACTAAAGAAGAAAAACTTTACAACAAGACTCTAGCTTCCTTCCGCGTCAAGGTTGAACACAAATTCAGAGAGCTAAAAATATTCAGAATTCTTTCCGGCACTTACAGGAATTTTAGAAAGAAGCTTCACATGAGGCTTAACATCATCGCTGGAATTGTGAATTTGAAACATGCGTTCTAGGCAGGAAAGGCAAGGCTTTGAGGCTGATAAGAAAAAATTTGTGAATAATTTAAAGGTTTGGAGAATTTATGAAATCGTTTCGCAAGGGGTCTAATTTATCAGAATGGCCGAACCGTTATAAAACAGCTCTTGGAGAATTTATGATATACCCAATCTGATTCAAGATACCGGACTTCTCCCCGCATCCTCCGTTCGTGGTGAGCTTGTCGAACCATGGCTACGAGCTCTGAGCCATGGTTCGACAAGCTCACCACGAACGGAGAAGGGGTCGGCATCTTCAACTTGAATGAGTATAGAGCCAAATCAATCAACAACAAAATTACTTTCACGCAGAATTGCTT
>CAYGGQ010000133.1:0-2616 GCA_964349535.1 uncultured Gammaproteobacteria bacterium
TCAAGGCGGCGGTGGGGAAGATTTCCGTCGCCTTAAGACCTGTGTCGCGCGGATAAGCACCATCGTGGTGTAGAATGTAACGCAAGCGCCGATTCGGGGAAATTCTATATGCCAATTAAACGAAGAGCGATCAAGAAAACAAATCCCATATCGGTGCCACATGCCGCTGCCAAGAGGGGCACTGCCAACGAACCTCCTCTTTTGGGGATAATTCACCAATCATGATAAGGCTCACGAGTCATAAGTTCTTCTCTAGTGGATAAAATCCAACAGAAGACCCCGTCGGGGTTCAAGTCGGCTCAACGAGTTACTCGTTTTCGAGCGGGTACCAAACGTTAGATTCTATCCACTAGCGGTAGTGTGGCGCTCGCTGTTTGTCGAAATGCAGGGAGTTGTTTTTAAGTGAGATACGATAAACTTCCAAGGCTTGATCTAAAAAGTGTTTCTATAGACGCGGAAGTTAAAACATCCGCGCAAACGCGCAAACGTCAACCTAATACAAAACTGTTACCGCAGCTTTATCGCTCGTCAATTGTTAGCGATGGTTTCGGCGATGCATTCACTCACTATTCAGGTGAATTGACACGCGCACCTTTGTTCCTTCTAGGAGATGCAAGGGCTGTTTTGCAACAACTTCCAGAGGCCTCGATCGATTGCGCAATGACCTCGCCACCTTACTGGGGAAAACGCGAATATGAGAACGGAGGTCTTGGTTTAGAACGCGATTACAACCATTTTGTTCGAGATTTGGCTGACATTTTTATAGAACTCAAACGAGTCTTGCGACCCGAGGGGTCCTTCTGGCTTAATATTGGCGACACCTACGAGAACAAAGGTCTCGTAGGAATACCTTGGCGCGTTGCTTTTGAACTTATTGATAGGCAAGGATGGACGCTGCGGAACAGTGTGATCTGGAACAAAGTGAAGAGCGGGATGGATAATTCAAAGGACCGCCTTGGAAACGCTCACGAGAACATCTTTCACTTTGTGAAGAAGGCGAAGGGCTATTATTACAACGCTGATGCAATTCGCTCTAAACCCCGAGAGGCAAAAATCGTCAATGGTGCGGTTATTTCTGCGACTGGCGTTTCTGGCGTTCGCTACAAACGCCAGATTGAGCTATCCACCGCTTTGAATGCTGACGAAAAGGCGAAAGCTCTTGCGATACTCAATCGAACACTGATAGATGTTGCTGATGGTCGCATATCTGATTTTCGTATGATCATTCGTGGACAACAGCGGATAACTCACTCTGATAGCACAAAAATGTCCGGCCGCGCGAAGGAGCTTCATAATAAGGGATTCTATATCCTTCGTTATCATCCAAATGGCAGCAAGCCTGCTGATGTGTGGAATATTATTCCCGAGGACACCCAGGATAGAGAATCACACTTCGCTCCTTACCCAGTAGACTTATGCCGCCTTCCCATTTTGGCAACATGTCCTGAGGCCGGCGTAGTACTCGACCCGTTCTGTGGGACAGGAACAACCCTTTATGCTGCTCGTCACCTTGGCAGGAAATCCATAGGCATAGATATTTCTCGCCGGTATCTCGAAATTGCACAAAAAAGGTGTGCGAGCCTACCATGAGCAGTGTCGTTGAGCTTTTCGGCCACTCTACAAGAGAGAAAAGGCACGACTGGAATAAGATCATCCGGGAGCAGCAGTGCATTTTTCTAAACAAGCGGTGCTACAAAGTTCGAAAGAGCGATCCGGGCACGTCTATTGGGTCCTGTACCGTTCTCTACGGTAAAACACCAGAGCCCGTCATCATTTGTCCGACTCGATTAATCGAGCGCAGGCAAATTTTCACAGATTGTTTTCATCTTCTCACCACGCACCAACCAGGTAATGAGCTTCACATCATCTCGGAAGTTTCTATCCCTGGAGGGAGCGTTGATTACTTCCTCGTGTCTGCTCAGCAAGGGCGGGTGAAAGATTTTGTAGGGATTGAACTGCAAACACTTGACACTACTGGCACCGTATGGCCCGAACGGCAAAGGCTGCTAAGAGAGCTAGGAGTGCCACGCAAGGACGAGAATGAGAATTCAGACAAGCCCTATGGCATGAATTGGAAAATGACCGCGAAGACTATTCTTGTCCAAATGCACCACAAGATTCAGACCTTTGAGCATATCAATAAGAAACTTGTCCTCGTTATCCAAGACAAGCTCTTGAGCTATATGACGCGGGAATTCAATTTCAACCATTTAAAGAATCCTGCGGCCATCGGCGATTCCGTGCACCTCCATGCTTACAAGATGGATCGACAGCCAAACCAATCATTCAGGCTAGTGATGCAACAGAGGTTGAGCACCGACGCCGATGGGATTGCAACCTGCCTCGGGTTACAGGCTGAAGCTCGCGTTGAGTTAGATCAAATCCTGGCCGCACTTCAGGAAAAGATATCTGCGGCGACTTTGTTCACGCCTGCCTGACAGGGGTGCATGACCGCATGGAGAGTGACGAGGATAAAGTGGTACATAGCGCGCCGACATAAACAGAGCCGGCGGCCGGCGGCAGTTCCCGAGGATCAGGCCGCGCGCGCCTGGCGGCGCCTTAAGGCGGCGAAGGACAGCAGGGCGGCCAGGCACACGGCCAGCTGCGCGCCCAACG
>CAYGGQ010000134.1:0-2607 GCA_964349535.1 uncultured Gammaproteobacteria bacterium
AAACGCGCACCAATATCAACATTTTCAGGCAACAATGCTTTTAGCGATGCTTCCAAAGCATCTAACTCCCACTCACCTTCTCCACCGTCAGCGGGCGTATGCATCGCGACCAGTTGCTCGACAACGCCTTCGACAGACTCCAAAACCTTCGCGGTCAACGGACGCTTGCCTTCGACCGTTGGCTGTTGACTCAATTCCAAAATCTCACGGCGTTTGCGGTAAATCGCCATGCGATGCTTGTTCAACACGTCATCGTATTCCAAAAGATGCTTACGCATATCAAAGTGATGCCCCTCTACTTTGCGTTGCGCAGACTCAATCGAGCGCGTCAAAATGCGATTTTCAATCGGTTCATCTTCTGGCAACCCTAAACGCTGCATCATGGCGCGCATACGATCGGAACCAAAGATGCGCATCAAGTCATCCTCCATGGAAACATAAAACTGCGTCGAACCAGGATCACCCTGACGACCGGCACGACCACGAAGCTGGTTATCAATACGACGTGACTCGTGACGCTCTGTACCCAGCACATATAAACCGCCGAGCGACTTCACTTCTTCTGCTTCTTTTGCTTCAACCGGCTGCCCACCCAGCACAATATCAACACCACGACCGGCCATATTTGTCGCAACGGTGACCGCGCCTTTTCGACCGGCTTGCGCAATGATCTCCGCCTCACGTTCATGATTCTTTGCGTTCAAAAGCTGATGCGGGATTCCTTCGGAAGTTAAAAGCTCACTCAACAGTTGATTTTTTTCAATACTCACCGTTCCGACTAGCACTGGCTGTCCACGTTCATGGCGTTGTTTGATTTCACGGATGACCGCGCGAAACTTTCCAATCTCCGTGCTATATACGCGATCCGTTAAATCTTTTCGGCAGTTATCACGATGGGTAGGAATCGACAAAACATCCAAACGATAGATCTTGTAGAACTCTTCGGCTTCGGTGGCTGCTGTTCCCGTCATGCCCGCTAACTTTTCGTACAAACGGAAATAGTTCTGAAATGTGATCGTGGCAAGCGTCACGGATTCGCGCTGAATTTTCACTTTTTCTTTCGCTTCGATTGCTTGATGCAAACCTTCCGAATATCGACGTCCTACCATCAAACGACCCGTGAACTCATCCACGATGATCACTTCGTCATCCTTCACCACATAATCACGATCACGCTTATACAACGCATACGCACGCAACGCCTGCTCCAGATGATGGACCATTTTGAGACCACCTTGCACATACAAATTATCGACTTGTAGCCATCCTTCCATCTTCGTGATCCCGGCCTCTGTGAGCGTCGCTGCTTTTAATTTTTCATCCACTTGATAGTCCTCTTTTTCCACCAAGCGTGTGACCAAATCTGCAAAACGATAATATAAATCTGCCGCTTCTTCGGCCGGTGCCGAGATGATCAACGGCGTGCGCGCTTCGTCGATTAAAATAGAGTCGACTTCGTCGATCACCGCGTAATGCAAACCGCGCTGAACCATGTCTTCCGCGCGCGGGACCATGTTGTCGCGCAAATAATCAAAACCAAATTCGTTGTTGGTACCGTACGTAATATCTGCCGCGTACGCCTCACGACGAGAAACAGGTCGGAGATAGTCCATGTCTACACGAAAACTCCCGGTCGCGTCGCGTTCTGCGTCATGCTGTGCTTCTGATTTGAATGCGGGATCATAAACGAAACTTCCCGCGTGCTGAATACAGCCGACCGACAATCCAAGCGCCGCGTACACCTGTCCCATCCACACCGCATCACGACGCGCGAGATAATCGTTGACCGTAATCACGTGTATACCCTTTGCGGTTAAGGCATTCAAATAGACAGGAGCCGTTGCCATCAACGTCTTTCCTTCCCCCGTGCGCATTTCCGCGATCGTGCCACGATGAAGCGCCATTCCACCCATCAACTGCACGTCGAACTGACGCTGCTTTAGTACGCGTCGCGATGCTTCACGAACCACGGCAAACGCCTCTGGCAGCAGGTCGTTCAACGTTTCATTGTTCGCGAGCCGTTCACGAAACGCCTGCGATTTCGCTAAAAGATCTGCATCAGATAACGCCTGAACCACCGATTCAAAACCAGCGATTTCTCCAATCACCGGCCTCATCTTCGCGATTTCTTTGGCATTCGGATCCCCCAAGAGTTTTGATAAAAAAGACATACAAGAAGTCCACGGATAGTAGCCGTTTACGCCCTTTTCGTCCAGTTATTTTCTCCTCATGAGATATCAACACCTTGACACTCTTTTCTGGGCATGGAACGGAGTATAAGGGGATGCTATTCTTAAATTCTTATTTTCTCCTCTATGCCTGAACCAACTTTGCAAGATGTGTTAGACGCAATCCAAGGTCTGTCGACCCACACCGACGAACAATTCGCCCAAGTGCGGTTTGAATTTCGATCTGAAATGCATTCTGAAATGAATAATATGGAGCACCGCCTGCGCTCTGATATGAATAACATGGAACAGAGACTGATGACCGAAGTCGACCGCTTTGTGGTTGCGCATCAAACGCTAGATGTGGAGCTTGTCGCATTACGGTCTCGTTGTTATCGCATGGAATCTTTTATGGGGCGCGTAGCACAAAAACTAGATT
>CAYGGQ010000135.1:0-2600 GCA_964349535.1 uncultured Gammaproteobacteria bacterium
ACCCCAGCAATAAAAATCCCCTGTTTTTATTGAAGAAACAGGGGATATGGTTCAGATTTTTCTCCATCCGCGTCTGGCGCTTTGCCAGGCTTGGTGGAGCGCAGGAGAAAGGTGGCCTGATTGCGCACCACCTTCCATGACAAAAAGATGAAGGCCTTTCGGTTCGCTACGAAGCACCTGATGTACGGCGTCGGCGGCTTGTGGAAACGCATCAGCAAAGGTCTGTACGCCCCGTGGGCCTTGGACAAAGTACTTGTTTGTTTTGGGTCCGGGGAAGGGGAGATCGCTGTGATCTCGCAGCAAGGTGAAATGGCCGCGCGACGCGTAGTCTTCTTCGTGAGCTAGCGCAACATCGCGGCTGATGAAGAAGTGACGGTGGGGTGTTTTGCCCATCAGGTTTACATTTTTCATCTGACCCCGTTCAAAGCCGAAGGTGCGTTCGATCAGACGATCTAGTTGGTTGTCATGCCAGTGCACAATTTTGTCTCGAGGAATCAGATTCCGTCGGGCCATGTACGGAAATAAGATGTCCGTATGAAAGCCTTCGAGAAACTTGTTCATCGGTTGATGATAGAGATGACGCCAGAGCAACGCGCGCAACATTAAGAACTGTTCCAGACGCTTCACGTCGTTGATCACAACAGCATCACCCGTTAACATCACGTTTTCCCAAAGACGACACGCGCCTTGTTCAACGAGCGCGAGGATCTGCTTGTAGACGTCTGGCATTTCCTGACGCCAGTTGGGACCCCAGAGACGAGGACATTCTTGCAAGAGATAGGCGACGTCGAGCGCGATGTAGGAGCTGGTGTCGGCGACATCGTGGATCTTGCCGAGGATGCCTTTGCTCTGTACGGCGTCTTCGATGATGCGCTCGGCGCCAACAGGCAGGCGTTCATCATCACGCAACTGTCGCCAGGCATCTGGTTTGCGTAAGAATATTTCCTGAAAGTTACGATCCTCGTCGAACAACTTGAGTTGGCCACGCTGAAAGGCGTAGTTTTTTACGGCATCACCACCCGCCGGCATCATGCGATCATGCGCGATCTCTGCCAGAACACCGAGCTTGATGAGTACGGGACTAAGGTCACTCTTCAGCATGATCGACACGGCAAGCGCGGCGGCTCCGAGCGAATGCTCAAAACGTGTGTGCGGAAAGGTATGCGGCTGATCAATCGTGAGTTCACGGTCACCGACCTTGAACACATGGAGATATTGCAACTGATAGCGTTGCGTCAGCATCGAAAGATCCAGCGCCTTGATACCGCGTCGGACGAGACCGCGAACCGCGATGGAATAGCTCAACCCTGCGCCGGGCAGGGTAAACATCCGCGTGGGACTCATGAGATCTGATGAAGATTTGCACGCTTCCTCAAGCGTCAGCACTCGATCGTTGATCCGAATGCCATACGCTTCTGCCGTCGTTGACATGGATCACCTCCATTGGGTTTAAAAGGACACAACGTGAGAGGAAATTCCCACTTGGGGAGTGGGGAGTCAAAGAGGAGGTGTGGATAAGTCATTTATCGTCCTGAGCGGAGTCCGACGAAGCCGAAGGATCTTGAGCGGTCATGCCGAAGGGTTCAAGATCCTTCGACTTCACTTCGTTACGCTCAGGACGACAGAGGGATTGAGGAAACTATCCTCCGTTCTTTTTCGAAAAATATTGCGTTGCTTGCATCATGCCGGCGAAGGTTCCGACGTCCCACCAGACGCCGCGGATGGGTTTGGCGGTAAGTTTGTTTTGTTGAAGGTAATGATTGTTCACGTCAACGATTTCGAGTTCTCCGCGCGCGGATGGTTTGAGGGTGCGAATGACTTCAAAGACAGACGGGTCGTACACATATAAACCGACCTGCGCGAGGTTGGATTTTGGTTGTGCAGGCTTTTCTTCAATGGAAATCACGCGTCCCGTTGTGTCTATTTCGATAACTCCGTATTCGCGAGGATTTTCTACGGGACGATAAAAAGTCATCGCGCCTTCTTGGAATGAGGAGATGTGCGGCATTAAGTTATCTTCAAAAATGTTGTCGCCGAGAATTACGCTGCAGTTGTTGTCATTCACAAATGTTTCCGCGAGACCGATGCACTGCGCGATGCCGCCGGCTTGGTCTTGGATGCGATAGGTGATTTTACAGTTGTATTTTGCGCCAGATCCCAAGAGCTTCATGAATTGATGCGCGTAGTCAGGTCCTGTGATGAGCATGATGTCGCGAATACCTGCTTGGATGAGCGTCTGGAGCGGATACATCACCATCGGTTGGTTGTAGATGGGGAGTAGGTGTTTGTTGGTGTGATGCGTGAGCGGCGCCAAACGAGAACCGGTGCCACCAGCGGTAATAACGCCTTTCATCTCACGAGTACGAGATTTTTGAAACGCAAACGTCGCAGATTGCTGCTGTTGCTGTTGTTGTAGGGGCGCGGTTATCGCGCCCTCCCCTCCGATCGTTTTCGTTTCTCGTTTCTTCGCCGCTCCGTATTGCATCATCGTCTCGCGCAACGCCATGTTGATAGGACGCATGTAAATACCCAACGCCGCCAAGCGATCGGACTGCATGATGCAGTTAGAACGTTTTTTGAGAGCGAGGCCTTGTTTTACC
>CAYGGQ010000136.1:0-2596 GCA_964349535.1 uncultured Gammaproteobacteria bacterium
ACTGGCGACGCAAGGATTTTCAGTCCTTCGCTCTACCACTGAGCTACCTCGGCTTGCTCGGCTTATCGAGACTTCGTTACAGTCGGGTGTCGAACACCCTCCTTTCACTTCGCTCGATGCCTGCGCTTTGCTCACTCCGTTCGCAAGTTTAGCACTAAAAAAGGGAGATTGAGAAAAGGTTGGAAAGCTGATTTGTGTGGAGAGAATAACAGACATAAATGAGATAAGCAAGGGTAAAGGGCTGATTCTTAGTCTATGCTGTGGTACTCTCTTTTCATGCAAGTCATGACCGTGAGCGGCTTTCTCGCCTTTGTAAATGATACATTTAAGGCAATTTGGGATGTTCAGGAGGTGGCTGTCGAAGGGGAGGTAAGCGGATATCGTTTATCTCAGGGGCAGTGGGTGAGTTTTGATTTGAAGGATCCTGATGGTTTGGTGAATATATTTTTGCCTGTCTGGAAGCAGACCGTTCCTATTGAAGATGGGATGCGGGTCCGCGTGTTTGGGTGGCCGCGTATCTATCCTAAATATGGCAAGTTCTCGATCAGTGCGGAAAAGATCGAATTAGCAGGTGAAGGTGCTTTGCGAAAGGCGTTGGCTGCGCTTCGTCAAAAGTTTGAAAGTGAAGGTCTATTTGATCCAGCACGTAAACGCACGCTTCCTCGTTTTCCGGAGCGTATTGCCCTGGTCGCTTCAAAAGAGAGTGCGGCGTATGGCGATTTTATTCGCGTGGTCGGTGAGCGATGGAGAGGTTTAGAAATTGATGTCTATCACGTGTTGGTGCAGGGCGATCGCGCGCCGCAAGAAATCGTCCGCGCGATCGAAATGATCAACGCTCGCGTAGGGGCGGGGTCATCCCGCCCTTCGGATGGGTATGATGTCTTAGTCATGACACGAGGCGGAGGTTCCTTGGACGAGCTGATGTCATTTAACGATGAACGTGTGGTGCGTGCGGTGTTTGGTTGTAAAATTCCAACGATGGTCGCGATCGGTCATGAACGCGATGTGACCTTTGCAGAAGAGGTCGCCGATGTGCGCGGATCAACACCAACGGACTGTGCCCGTCGTCTGGTCCCAGACCGCACGGACGTTCTGTATGAGTTAGCGCACCTGCAGGAAGTCATCAGCGACACGTTGCAAGAACAGATCGATAGCACTCGTCGCCAAGCAGATCAGGTATTGGTTTCAGCAGATCACTGGCTACAAACCGTGCAGAATCGTTTTGAAGCATTGCGCGTTCCTGTCATCGCAGCCGTTCAGCACTGGTTTGAACGCTTAGAGGAACGGTACATCGCCGTGACTCGTCTCTTTCAGTCTTTCGATCCTCGTTCCGTGCTGCGTCGGGGGTATGCTATAGTCACCGCAAGTCATGGAAAGATCGTCACCTCCGTGCGTCAGGTGGTTCCGGGCGACAGACTGGCGCTGCAACTCCGCGACGGATCTGTTGAATCCACGGCTCAATCTATTACCCCAACATTATTCCCGGCCTATGCCCAAAAAGAAAACAGAACTTGATTTTGGTTCAAGTTTTACGGAGCTCGAAAAAATCGCGCAATGGTTTGAACAGGGGGAACCTGATATTGATCAAGGCTTAAAAAAGTTTGAGCGTGCGATGGAGCTTGCATCAACGCTCAAAGGAAAACTCGCC
Source organism: uncultured Gammaproteobacteria bacterium (assembly GCA_964349535.1). Classification (GTDB taxonomy): domain Bacteria; phylum Patescibacteriota; class Patescibacteriia; order 2-12-FULL-60-25; family 2-12-FULL-60-25; genus VGLT01. The sequence goes on from CAYGGQ010000136.1 coordinate 1,649, forward strand.
GAAGCCGAAAATAAAATAAAAGAAATTCGCTTAAAACACGAAGAAAAATAATCCCTGGTATCTGTCGTCCTGAGCGGAGCGTAGGCGGAGTCGAAGGATCTTGAACCATCGGCATGGTCGCTCAAGATCCCTCGACTTCGTCAGACTTCGCTCGGGACGACAGAGAGAACAGAACTAAAATAATTCTTTACAAAATACCTTATGCTTTTACTCGTCCGCTTAGTCCTCAACGCGTTAGCTCTCATGGCGGTGACGTATCTTGTGCCAGGTATCTTGGTTCAAGATTTTACCCATGCCTTTATCGCAGCCATCATCCTTGGTTTAGTGAACGCGCTGATCCGTCCGTTTTTTTACTTCCTGTCTTTGCCAACCACCATTCTTACCTTGGGTTTGTTCACGCTTGTGATCAATGACTTGATGTTCTGGTTAGCGTTAAAGATCGCACCAGGAGTATCGGCAGCAAGTTTTTCAGCTGCCTTTTGGGGAGGAATCGTCTTTTGTGTGGCCTCGTGGCTGATTAGCCGATTGATTGCGAAGACGAGAGTATAAGTATAAAAGAACCCCCTCTTTTTTTCGGGAGGGGGGTGGAAGCTAGAAGCTGACGAGACTACCGCTGCGATGCTGGTCACAGAAGTGAGCATAGCCGCGCAGAGTACTGAGATCATCGTTCTGCTTGGTGATCTTGCTTTGACAGGTGCTGAGCTGCTCTTCAAGATCGTGGATCCTTTCAGTCTGCCTGTCCTTCGCCGCCTCAGCAAGAACGAGAAAGAGGAAGATACCGATGATACCGAGAGCGCCACCAATCAGGGGGAGCTCTTCCTTGAGAATACGGAGGGCGGTTCGAAAGAACGTCATGAAGTTCTCCTGTGGCGAGGTTGTGGGTGAGCGAAGCTTGACTTATTAAAGATCGAAACAGTCATTTTGTCAACTATTCCATTAGGTTCTTGA
>CAYGGQ010000137.1:0-2557 GCA_964349535.1 uncultured Gammaproteobacteria bacterium
TAAGTGGTATAGCGATGTGTGCTTAACCAAGCAGTCGTTCATCAAGGATGACACGAAGACGATCGAACAGTTGTTAACGGAATTGATCGCCAAGATTGGTGAGAAAATCGTGCCTACGCGTTTTACACGTATGCAGATGGCAACGCCGACGCAGACAGTCTAATCATCAAAAAAGAAAACGACCCTGACTCTGAAGAGTGTGGGGTCGTTTTTTGAGAGATGGCTATGTCTGTGCGGACGCTTCTGACGGAGGAGGGTCAACGACGCGGAGTTTGTCGAGAGGGTACCTGGGAAAGCCAGCATCGCTGCTGTGGTGTCTCGAAGAGATGTCTTCACGCAGGACGACGAACCAGCGGGGGGCATCTGGTTCATAAAGGAGATGGCTGACGGTGAAGGTTTGATCAGCCGTGATGCAAGGATTGGTGTTGAAGCGATAGGATTGATGCGGCTCTAGTTTGTGCGCCGCACAACGAATCTTTTTCTCTAGGAGATCGGGGATGTCGACTCCCGCGAGTCGTGCGAGAAGAACGGACGTGCATTGTTCGAGATCAAGCACCTCGCAATGATCCGAATGGGTACAGGGGAGTATGCGCGTCTGATGACTCATCTGACGCGTGCGTAGCATCAGCTGCGCTATCACATCACCGTTACTCCATTTCCATGGATTTCCTGTCAGTCGCTGTTTCGCGTTCATGATGCGCTCCTTTGGGTTGGTGTATGGAAAGAACTGCAGGCAACTCCATCAGGGAATGGATGGACTGTCAAGATCTTGCGATTATAAAACTCGCCTCTGGAAGCAGAGGCGAGAAAATGATGCGGAGGGCTAGGCGCTAGCGGATGCTCGAGGCAGCGTCGCCTCGACCCTGCTGATGGCCGCTTCCAGCGCTTCGAGGAGACCTGCGTTGGTCGTCTTCGCGAGCGGCAGGATGAACTCTCGCGATTCCGTGATGTAACGACGCCTTTTCCCTTCTTCCCAGACGTCGCAGGTAGAGAGATTGTCGATACGATCGGCGACCTTAGTCGCTCGGGTGACCTCGTCGCTTGCGGCGAGTTCCTTGAAGTAGTCGACGGTGTCCTTCTTGAGCTTGGTGATTTTGCCCGTGACAGGATCGACGAAGGGAAGCTTCTTCGAGAGCGATGATACGCGGCGCCACGTAGCAATGCCGAGGGCGTTTACGAGAATGCGCGGAGGCATGAGACCGTCCTCAACGATGTCGTGTGTGAGCCCCGCGATGATGGCTGCGGTGGAGATGTAGCCGAAGTTGATGAGAATCAGGACAACGCGACGCGGGTGTTCAAAGTACCGCTCGCCGCTGTCTCGTGTCTGATCGCGATGGATCTCCTTGGCGAACCAGTACGCATCTTGGATAGCGGCGAGTTCGCTCGCCGGACGATTGCCAACTTGTTCAAAGAAGAACTCTTCGCGGTCCATGACTGCCTCCTTGGCATCTTGTCAATGTTCGATACTTTGACTATGGCAGCTTTTGACTATTTTGTCAATGCATGGAACCCAGCGTATACTCTGGTTATCTATGCTTAAAATCGCTATCAATGGCTTCGGCCGTATCGGTCGAAATGTGTTTAAGGCTGGTCTTGAAAAAGAGGGGTTTAACGTGGTTGCGGTGAATGATTTGACGGACACGAAGACGTTGGCACATCTATTAAAATATGACACGCCGTATCGTCGTTTTCAGGGTGAGGTTTCTTCGGATGAGAAGCACGTCATTGTTGATGGAAAAAAGATTCAGGTGTTTGCAGAGAAAGATCCAAAGATGTTGCCGTGGGGGAAGTTGGGGATTGATATTGTCCTTGAATGTACGGGTCGGTTTACGGATTTGGAGAGTGCGTCGCAGCACATCACGGCTGGGGCAAAACGTGTGATTATCTCGGCACCAGCAAAAGGTGGTGGTGTGCCAACGCATGTGTTGGGTGTGAATGAGAAAGGGGCAGGGAAAAAAGCGCAGGTCATTAACAACGCGAGTTGCACGACAAACTGTATCGCGCCTGTCGCCGCGATTATGCACGAGGTGTTTGGCGTTCAAAAAGCGATGATGACAACGATTCACGCGTATACCGCGGAACAGAATCTTGTCGACGGGCCGCCGCCAGGATTAAAGTCGGGCGATCTTCGACGTGCGCGCGCGGCAGCCGAGAATATTATTCCAACGACGACAGGAGCTGCAGTCGCAACGACGGAAGTGATTCCAGAACTGAAAGGATTGTTTGATGGTCTCGCTATTCGTGTGCCAGTCGTGGTCGGTTCATTATCTGATTTTACATTTTTATTAAAAAAGAAGGTGACGGTTGAGCAGGTGAATGCTGCGCTCGAAAAAGCGGCAAAGACGGCGCGTTGGAAAGGGATCTTGGAGGTGACACATGAGCAGATTGTTTCATCGGATATTATTGGGACGACGGCGTCCGCGATTGTGGATGCAGGTCTCACAAGGGTGGTCGACGGAGACATGGTGAAGGTGATTGCTTGGTATGACAATGAATGGGGGTACTCGCATCGATTGGCGGAAATGGCGTTGTTGGTGGGGAAGGGGATGTAGCGAGA
>CAYGGQ010000138.1:0-2514 GCA_964349535.1 uncultured Gammaproteobacteria bacterium
CCATTCCAATTGCAGCGATCCCTAAAAAAATCTTTTTCCAACGCTTCATGCGTTTTAGGATAACACAAAACCTCCTAAAACGTTCTAAATGATCGAATAACAGCCCTCACCACACCTTGAATGAGCGGATCGTAACAATAAATAGGTTTCATCGACTTGTTGGCTGGTTGAAGACGGATACGGTCTTTTTCTCGGTAGAATTTTTTTAAGGTGGCGTAGGCGTTATCGAGCAACGCGACGACAACATCTCCATTTTTAGGCGATGGATTTCGTTCGACGATGACATAGTCGCCATCGAGAATACCCTCATCGACCATAGACTCACCTTTGACGCGAAGAACATAGGAGTTGGCGGAATCGGGCACAAGATCGACGGGAACTGCCATCGTTTCTTGTTCTTCGACAGCTTCGATCGGTTTGCCAGCCGTGATCAAGCCTTTAAGGGGCAGCAACACGCTTCGTCCCCAACGAACGGCCTTGTCGGTCGGTTCTAACTCTCTATTCCCTGCCGCTGAACCCTCACTCCCACGTAAATACCCTCGCAGACGTAAAGATTGGATGTGGGTATGCACCGTGGACGGGGACACGAGATCTAACCCGCTTGCGATTTCGCGATACGAAGGCGAATAGCCGCGCTCTTGAATGAACTGAACAATAAAATCCAGGACCTCTTTTTGCTTTGGAGTAAGCGTTGGAATGGTTGGCATAGGCTATAGAACAAAAATAGAACGAGAGAGAACTTGCGTCAAGCGCCTTATTTTTTCTCTCAACCAACGATTAAAAAAGACTTGTCCACACCACCGATAAAAAAACTGTGCCACGATAGAAAGCAAGGGGGCACAAATTCTATGATCCACTTCATCATAGGTGTGCTGTTATTTTTTCAGTCCGGTTCTTTCCTTGGTCAGCCATTGCCAGCGTCCGCAGCGTCTTCCCTCGTGGTCGGCGAGGTTCATTGGGCCGGGTCCACTCTATCGACCGCCGATGAGTGGCTCGAATTATGGAACGTCAGTTCAGAACCTGTTTCGTTGGAGCATTATTCATTACGTGGAGCGAGTGGTAGCACGCTCCTCACCTTTCGCGCGGAGGATGTCATTCAACCGTATAGCGCGTTCGTTGTTGCGAATTATCCGGCGACAGACATCAGAAGTACGCTTGACCTTGAGGCTGATTGGATCACAAGCGCCGTCAGCCTGCCAAACGACACTTTGAAGATCGAGTTGCTCGATCCGCAAGGTACCGTGATCGACCAAGCCGGTGATGGGGCAAAGCCTTTTGCGGGCCTGAACACCAGTACCGACAAGGCCTCTATGGTTCGGCAAGATGCGAGCCTCCCAGGCGATCTTGTAAGTACTTGGGTGACAGCGTCATCCTCGTGGAACTTGAAGACAACATCAGGACAATTAGGCACTCCTGGCGTCTGCGATCAGTGCATTCTTATCGAGGAACCGATCGTGGAGCCGTTGCCGGACGAAGCAATCACGCCCATCGAAGAACCTCAACCCATCGACATTGCGCCAGTCGACACGACGTCGACTGTTGTCGAGCCGACGGAACTGATCACCGCAACATCAACGGAAGTAACCGAAGAGCCACTTCTCGTGACGCTCGATCCAATATCCGTCGACGCGACAACGTCCACGGACGCAAGTATTATGGATCTTTCTTCGAGCGTAGATCTTGCCGTCACAACATCAACGGATCCATTCACAACATCAACGACAGAAGCAGTCACGGTCACCGTTCTCGATCTTCCGCCTCCCATCATCTTCTTAAATGAAATCCTTTCTTATCCTCTCTCTGGATCAGAATGGATTGAGCTCGTCGTGGAAAATGGCACGCAAGATGCATTGACAGGAATGACTTTGGAAGATCGACAAGGAATCTTCTTTCGTTTCACCTCGTCCTCACTCTTGCTTACGAACACACTGGACGCCTCGACGACCTATGTCCTTGTCATGCTTGAGCACGCTCGCCTCAATAACGATGGCGATGATGTGACACTGCGCGATACGAATGGACCAATTCTAGATCACGTCACGATTCCCTCGGGAAAACAGGGTCAAAGCTGGCAACGGGAGTCGGGAACGGATCATTGGCAGGTCGCGGATCAGCCTTCACCGGAAGAGCCAAACAGCGTGATCGTACCGATGACCATCGTCCCTACACAAACGACGACAGTGCCCGTGACAGAAACGACGCCATACGTACCGCCAACAGTCACGACGTCGCCAGTTGCGACATCTATCGTCACTCCCGTTGCCACCACGAGCAGCCCTACGACGGTCACAAAAAAAGCCGTGACCGTAAAATCGCCTGTAAAAAAGATTCAGACGGCTGTCGCTTCAAAAACAGCCGCGATCAAAACAACCGTAAAAAAAGTGGAAGCGGTTGCGAAAACAAAAACGACCACCACAAGTAAAGCAAAAACAACAAAGAAAGCTGCCGCTGCTGTTCCTTCTTTGGATATCAATACCCTCCTTATGAGTCCCGATACTTACGCCAATATTCGTG
>CAYGGQ010000139.1:0-2493 GCA_964349535.1 uncultured Gammaproteobacteria bacterium
GTAGTACCACTCGGGGATCTGCTCGTGAGCGCCATCCTTTCGGAGACTGGCGACCTCGATGCCTGGCGGGTTTTTTTTGAAGCCGTACTCTGTGTAGCGGAGATACGCGACGAGATCGGTCAGCTGAATGCCGCTCATCCGGCGCGTCATGATGGCGGTGTGACCGTTCGATCGACGAATGACGACGAGATCGGCATGTCCGCCTTCTTTGGCGAAGGCGTATTTGCTCGCTGCGTCGTTGTCCGTTTCGAGGACGACGAGTCGGATCGACGGGCCATTCAGTCTTGGAATGGTTTCGATCCGGGCTTCCCGCGCGAACTCTTCTCCCGCCGCCTGGAACTGCGATTGGCTGGCGAGATCGGCGCGAAAGGCCATGAAGGCCCAGTCGAGCACCTTTTGGGGCTCGTCCGCGTGGACGGTGTGGAGCGCGAGCACCATCTTCGACAGATCATATTCCGCGCTCTTGCCGTGAAGGTCGTTCGCCTTGACGTAGGCGAGCAGCCGCTGCAGCTCAGGTCTGGCGATGACGTTGAGCGTTTTCGCGACCAGGGTCGCGGCGCAGTCTTCGCGTTTTCGACCTTCGGTGGCGTTCGGGTGCTCGTCGAAGAGACTTCCTCCGACACCGATGAGGAGATGTCCCTCATCGTGCCAGGCTTGAGCCGGGCGTCCGTCCGGCGTCTTCGGACCGGCCGGCCAGTAGACGATCTTAGCCTTGCTGATGCCGGGGAAGACGCTCTCGCCATACGTCAGAAGAAGGAAGATGGCGAGGATCTCATCGATGTGGGGCTTTACGTGCGTCACGATCGTGTGGATCGCGACGGCGGGCTTGCTTGGTGCCTTTGGTGGCTGCTTGCGAGCAGAACGGTCCGTGATCTTCACGTTCGAGGCCTTTCTTGTGAAAACAATGTTTTCACAGGTCAAAGAGCATGAAAACTGATCCTTCTCTATCACAGAGAAGTTTCTATTTATATCATGTTTTAGTGGTTTTGTCAATCTTCTTCATCGCTTTTCGTACAAGCCACCACGCATCCAGCATCTCATAGGTCATTTTTAGATAAGCTTGGGCTCCTTTCCAAAACCCTAGTTTTTGCATTTTTCGTCGAATGTGCAGTTCCAGGAGTGGGCGGGTGCCAACGCGCAACCCCTTGGATCGACAGTACATGTTCAGTGCTGTTTCTACGCGATAGCCTTGCAAGAATCGATCGGGGACTGCCTCGAATATTTCACGACGCACGATACGTTCACCTCCAATGAGCGGTAGGTATTGTTCGAGCCATGTAAGAAAAGAACCGCGGTCACGAAGACCGACGACCATGTCGAGTTCATCGTTTTTTATGGGTTCGATCAGCGCGTGGATATGGTCGCTGGTCAAACCGAGCAGATCGGCATCGAAAAAGAAAAGCCAAGGCGCTGTTGACTGTCGCGCGCCTTGTCGCATGGCCATGCCCTTCCCTTGGCGTTTCGGTGAGTGGAGAATGACGTTCGCGCCGGATGATTTTGCGATCGAAGGCGACTGATCCGTCGAACCGTCGAGAACAGCGATGACATCACGAAATAAACCAGAGTCGTAGATGGTGCGAATGACAGGACCGATCGTTTGTGCCTCGTTGAAACCCGGGATGATTGCGACGAATGGGCTCTGCGGATCGAGCATACGTTATCGACGATGGATGGCGAGGTCGTAGCGAATTTCTTCTAACTTGCGGAGATTTTGTTTCGCCTGGTCAAGTTTAGAACGAAGACCGCCCGTGAGATCCATCTGCAATAAAAAGTCGACGACATCGCGCACATCTTGAAAGATCGTTTCGATGGCCGGTTTCGCATTCTCATCCGTGGCCAACATGACCGCGCGACGCACGAGCTCACCTGTTAAATCAGACAAGGCACCCAAAAAAATATCAGGATCTTGAGCGATGTGCGCGACCGGTGTGAGGCGACCGTCTGTGATGTATTGAGCGAGCAGAATAGCCTCTGCGTTTTCTTCGCGTGCCGCGCGCCAGGAGCCTTCCTGCGCGAGACGTGGTTCACCATTAATGATTTTTTGCCCCTGCTTAATTTTGGTCTCTGCCATTTTAAGCTCCTGTTTTGCCTTCTTATTATCACCCCTATGGAAAGCAAAGATAGCCCGTTTGCTCCCGGTTAAGACATCATTTGCCACCCCCTGCAGGAGCCGTCGTCCGCTATCGAGTGCCTGTATTCGTTTGATTAAAGCTTGCGCATGCGAGAGATCGAGCATAGGTCTTGATTATTTCAGGATTATTGCGTATCATCTTAGCACGAAATTATCAACCTGAACCCTTTGACCCCCGTTCCGGTCTTGCGACCGAAGGGAGTAGGGCGTAGGTTTAACTGCGAGCGAATGCGAGCAAGCGCAGGCATCGAGCGAAGTGAAAGGAGGGTGTCCGACACCCGACCGGAACGAAGTCTCGATAAGCCGAGCACGGGACTGTAGCTCAGTTGGTAGAGCAGTGGCCTTGTAAGCCAACGGTCGCG
>CAYGGQ010000140.1:0-2424 GCA_964349535.1 uncultured Gammaproteobacteria bacterium
TCGTCATTTGCGTCTCCTAGTGTGGGAGTTGACCTTCAGTGGCATCACCGACGTTCTTGGCACTCACTTTCGTTTGATGAAAGAAACGATGAATGAGGCCATTCAGGATCGAGGACACGATCATCAGATCAAATGCGCACATGCCCATGACGGATAGAAAATCCGAGAGCAAGCTTCTTTCCCTGCTGTAGCTAAAGATGAGATCAATGATGCCTATGGTGAGGAGGGAGCCGAAGCAGATGACGAGCGCCACTACGCAGTACCCAGCGCACCCGCTCATCCATTTGCACGATCTGAATTGACAGTCATACATCGCCTGCCACGCTCTACTGTTCATCCCACTCCTGCTGACTTTGACGACACCGATGATGTAGAGGACACAAGCGATGGCACACAGCGACAAAGACACTGTTTCGAAGATCTCTTTCCCAGTCATCGGTTTCTCCTATCCTAATTGTTTTTACTCGTCTTTTTGAAGGTTCGATAGGATACATTAACACAAAGAAACGGTTCTGTCAATGGAACGTCTCGCTCGCGAATGGCGTGCCACGACCCGTCGCTCGCGAGCGACGGGTCACGTGAACCGCAACAAAAAACCACACATTTAAGTGCGGTTTTTACGAGGCTGCGCCACGTGAACAACATCGACTAAAAAACAACAGGATAAGCTGTTGTTTTTACGTGGTCGGGGCGACAGGACTTGAACCTGCGGCCTCCTGCTCCCAAAGCAGGCGCTCTAGCCAACTGAGCTACACCCCGATGAATTGTCCAACATAACTAGCCAACTGCCTGTCCGCCGTAGCTCCCAGCGAAGGCGGAAGCTACACCCCGAGACTCTCTTGTTTTGAGTGCTGCTATCCTATGCGATAATCCGCTTCTTGCCAAGGCACACTCATATCCCCCTCCTTGCGAAGGAGGGGTTAGGGGGAGGTATGCCTTCGATCGACCGCATACCCCCTCTAACTCCCAGAGCTAAGCTCAGCTTTGCCATTCGCAAGGGGGAGAATATAAAAACCCCTCGCCAGAAAAACTGTCGTAAGCTAAAGTTGAAATCTATGACACTCAACGACTATCAGACAGAATCTCGTAAAACTGCTAAATACCCCAATGCCGGACAAAACTTTATCTACCCTGTACTTGGTCTCTGTGGTGAATCAGGGGAGGTTGCGGAAAAAATAAAAAAGACGCTCCGTGATGAGAATGGGACTCTCACTGAAGAGAAGAGGGCGGAAATAAAAAAAGAGCTTGGTGATGTGATGTGGTATGTCGCGCAGCTTGCGACAGAACTCGGTCTTTCGTTGGAGGATGTCGCGCAAGCGAATCTAGAAAAATTGTTCTCGCGCATGGATCGAGGGGTTCTGTGGGGCAACGGCGATAATCGATAAAAACAAACCCCCCGAAGCTTTAGCAAAGGGGGGTGGAGGTGATAGAAGTTTTACAACTCGATCGGGATGATCCCGTCGACGCCTTCGATCCAAAGGAGTTCGGCCAAACTGGGCGCATGGCAAGGTTGGCGGAAGGACATGGCGGTCATGGAGGTGCTTGTGTAGCGCCAGTCGATGAGCGGGCAGGTGTAGAGACCGCTGCCGACGACGAGTGACCAACGAAAAGGTGCTTCTGTCAGACTAAACGACGCGTCGACCTTGCCCTTGTCGCGCTCGTTCATGTACTCGCGCAGGACATACCCCCGCACGTTGCGGGAGGGTCTTCCGATCCACACGACTTCCCACATGTCGTATGGTTCGGAGGCTATCGCGCCCCAAGGACAAGTGACGGTGCATGTTGATTCCATGCACAGCACGTCATCCATCAGGAGATCGATTTCCTTGTTTGAGAGGAGAAGAAAGATCACCTCCTCCTGGTAGGGCGACAGGGTTGCCTCTCGCGATACAGGTTCAGCCGCACTTGGCTTGAATTGCATCGTGTAGTGAGCAATCTCGGCCCAACGCAGCATCCCTGCACCCAGAAACAACGGCAGGAGCATCAACAAGACGCGTGGTCGCATGGGGCTCTCCTTGGTTTGAGAAGGAACAACGTGACTGCCATGCAGACGTTAAATCGCGGGAATGCTTTCGTCAACATCTTGACAAATCGCCTTCTTTTTGTTAACCTACGGCTCTCAAATGTTCATTCATACCTCAACAGGAGAACGTCATGCCACGACCCAGGCCCTACATTGGTGTCACTGGATTCATGTCTCGATGGGATGTCGGGGAAGCGATCAAAGAGCTGTTTAGTGATGGTATTCACAGTAGCGGTCAGCCGGATCAACTTACGCATGACCTCATGGTCGGTGTCCTTGCCAGCTCCAAGACGCTGGCAGGGCAGCCAAGCAAATGGCCCAATCGGTATCCCCGCGTCGACGCGATCAGCAAGCTGTTTCCGCCCGATCGACGTACGCTCAATCTCATCCACTACGCAACG
>CAYGGQ010000141.1:0-1982 GCA_964349535.1 uncultured Gammaproteobacteria bacterium
CCCACACCCATTCCGGGCCCAGTGAACATCGCTTCAGCAACCTACCCAGATTCAAATCTTTGGTACGTTGTTCGTGAAGGGACCTTTCAATGGACGCTACCCGCCACCGTGACAGGGGTGAGCTATGTGGTCGATCAAAATCCGACCACCGTGCCTGATACAACGGCAGAGGGCTTAGTTTCGAGTGTCTCGGTGCGGCCGGAACGTGATGGGGTGTGGTACTTGCATGTCCGTGCTGGGAACGTTACAGGGTGGAGTGAAGCAACGCATTATCGTTTTCAGATCGATAGCACCTCTCCCGTCGCATTCGAAGTCAAACCACTTCCCCGACCTGATTTAACGCAGCCGACCACGGTTTTCTTGATTGATGCGACTGATACCACATCAGGTCTTGAATATTACGACATTCGTATTGATGACGGACAGGCAACGGCCTGGCGTGATCCGGGAACACACATGTACGAGACACCCGCTCTCTCACCCGGCAAACATTTAGTGTCAGTTTCGGCGACCGATCGTGCGGGGAACGTGACAACCGCGACAGCCGCATGGGAAATTGAAGTTCTGACACCACCACGTATTACGGATTATCCCGCCGTATTACCAAGCGAGAGTTGGCTTGTCGTGCACGGGACGAGCATCGCAAAGGTCACGGTTCATGTTATTTTGCGGGACGCCGCCGGTCGACGCACCGATCAACCCGTACTCGCCGATGAGCGAGGGAATTGGCTCTATGTCTCAAATGAAAAAATAAAAGAGGGAGAGTACGCGTTGTTCGCGGTCGCGGAAGACGCGCGAGGGGCGCAAAGCCAACCCTCGGAAGAGGTTGTTATCAGCGTCCGTCCGCCTTGGTTCTGGTTGCTTGGGTCCTTGTTTGCGAACCCGACCCTCATCTGGAGCCTCTTGAGCTTCTCCATCTTACTTATTCTTCTTCTGCTTATTTACCACCGTTACGCGATGCATCGTTTAGAAAAACGCATGATGCAACAGATGCGTGAGCTCCAACAAACCGTGCATACGCACCTTGAGACGACGAGAGGGAATACGAACGATCAAAACCAGAACGGATAGGTGTCAAAGGATAGCCTGTTAGATAGGAAATAGACGCGCCTTGATATCTTCAGTAGTTTTAAGGTTTTCGAGGGATGCGGCATTTTCGATAGGGTATGTTCCGATACTCGTACGACGTAGTTCTGTGAGATAGGCGCCGATACCTAACGCACGTCCAATATCATCAGCCAAAGAACGGATATACGTTCCAGAAGAACAATGGACGTGAATTCGAAGCAGCGGAAAAGCGTAATCAACAATCGTTAATTCGCGAAGAATGATTTTTTTTGTCGGCCGCATCTCCTCTGTCGCCTGCCCCGCGCGCGCCAAATCATACAATTTCTTCCCACCCAATTTTTTCGCCGAATGCAGGGGAGCCCTCTGTTCGTATCCGCCACGAAATTGATCCAACACCCGTTCGATGTTTTCTCGTAGAGGCGGGGTCATCCCGCCCTCTGGCATGTCAGATTTTTGCATTGTGGCGGCATGATTCATCATGCCTGTTTTGTCGTATGCCGTAATCACCCCATCCCGATCAAATGTATCGCTCGTCGCGCCCAGCATCAATTCCGCCTCATACGTCTTGTCCAATCCCAGAAGCCGTCCTAACTGTTTTGTCGCTTTTCCTAGACCTAGGATCAATAACCCCGTCGCAAACGGATCAAGCGTTCCCGCGTGTCCCACACGGCATTGTGACATGGTGCGTCGTGTCGCAACGCCAAGGAGACGTCGTACATGATGCACGACGTCGTGGGAGGTTATGCCCGTAGGTTTATCAACAAGAAGAAAGCCATCCATAGAGAGGATGATGGGGGATGATGCCTATTTTTGCAACTAAAAACTCCCCCGATGACTATCGAGGGAGTTGTGGAGAGCGTGGTTACTTCGACTTGGAGAGCTCGGACATCGGGAGGCAGGTGAGGTTTGAGGTT
>CAYGGQ010000141.1:1992-2416 GCA_964349535.1 uncultured Gammaproteobacteria bacterium
GAGTCTCGGTGGGAAGCTTGTAGAAAATGGTGATCACTGTCGTGTACTTGGCGGAGGACTGGAATCTGGCGGTAATGGTGATAGAACCTTGTTCCCTGAGCCACGCATTGATATCTTTTTCAAGGTCACCAGCACTGCTGGAGTTTCCACTGGAAAATACCCTCACCTGTTCCATGTTCTCAACTCCTTTGTTTTTTGAGTTTTCCTACTGCTTTCTTTTTAATTGCACAAGTTTTAAACAACGAAGGGTTAACGGTAGCTGATTTTTTTGTAATTGTCAAGGCATTGACGAAACCCTTGATTTCCCGTATTCTCTGCGACATGAATGTTACTGAACTCGCGCGACGTTTGCGCATCACCCCAAACGAATTGCTGACAAAGCTTCCGGAGCTTGGCTTTGATATTGGGGCACGCGCCATCAAGG
>CAYGGQ010000142.1:0-2398 GCA_964349535.1 uncultured Gammaproteobacteria bacterium
CATCTTTGGGTAGAAGCATTGACGCAAATTCTGACGCATCCGAATGAACACAAAACGACGCCTATACAAAAGGATTGGACAGAGGCTAGTAGACTCATTTCATTAGAAATCGATCGACTTGCTTCCCAACGCCAACACATCTAAACTTTCTTTATGAACAGCTTCGAATCTCCCTCTTCTATCGTTTTTCCAGAAGAGCTCACCCCGACAGACATTCAACTTGTTGAACGTCAGTGTGAACTACAACACGCAACAAGCCCCGAACAACGCCTCGGATTTGCAAAAGCATACGCAGCTGCAAAACAACTTGCTCAAAACGAGGCTAAATTAGAAGCACTCAACGCAGAACTCCTGCATGAACTCATACTTGAATGGGCTGCTCTTATCGAAAGCCGCAATCAAAAAGGGTTCCGCCGTGTCGTTGTCAGATTCGCAAACGGGACAACAGCACTTGCACCAGAACTCGTCGGTCGAGCCATGCAACAATATGTTGAACTCTACGCGGGGAAAAATTTCATGCCAGAAGAGGCCTATCGAGAATTTGAACTCATCCATCCTCTCGAGGATGGAAACGGAAGACTAGGAGATCTCTTGTGGAAAATCGCCGTAACTCGAGAAACGGGAGCATGGCCAGAGTCTCTTCCACCAGACATTTTTGGAGCACATGCTTCAACCTAGTTCTCTATGGCTCGATGGCATGTCATCTCCCAAAAAATGCGACCAGACTTGAAAAAAGCCGCCTAGGCCTTTTTCATCTTGATTTTTTCCTCAAAATCTGTTATCCTTTAGTTGCCTCATACCGAGGCCTTTGACACTTGATTGATCCTTCTGTTTAGAAAATAGCAGATGGATACCGTACCGATATGGCAGAACAGTTTGTGGAACAACAGTTCCTCGAGTTCGTCGTTAAGTCCATCGTAAACCATCCGGATGACGTAAAAGTCGAACGGACCGTAGATGAACGCGGCGTCTTGTTGACGCTCCACGTCAATCCAGAAGACATGGGCTATGTGATCGGTCGCGAAGGCCAAACCGCTCGCGCGCTCCGTATCATGCTTAAGATTGTTGGCGCCAAGAGCAACGCGCGCGTCAACATGAAGATCTACGAACCAGAAGGCGCTCGTCGCGAACACCAGGAGAAGAAAGCTTCGGCTCCCGGTGCTTCCATGGGTGCTCCTATGGCAGCTCCTCAAAAGCACGGCGAAGCCGGCTTGGTCTCGGATTCAGATTTGAGCGACCTCGGTATCTAACGTTACACCATTTAGTCAGAACCCCGCTCCGATGGACATCGGAGCGGGGTTGTTTTATGGTAGGTGCATGGCAAAAAAGCAAAAACTGCTCCAAATCGATTTCATTACGATTTTTCCAGAAACAATCGAACCCTACGTCAACGCCTCAATCTTAGGTCGTGCGCAAAAACAACGCCTTCTTAAATGCACGGCGCACAATTTGCGTACGTGGACACACGACGCTCATCACACGGTGGATGATAAGCCGTTTGGCGGAGGTCCTGGCATGGTCATGAAAGTACAACCATTTCATGAAGTACTTGTCGCGCTTCGCGTACGCGATAAAAAAGGCAAAAAGACGGCAAGCGCAAAAACAACACGCGTGATTATTACCAGCGCCAAAGGTAAACCATTCACACAGCAAGAAGCCCAACGTCTCGCTAAATATGATCGCCTCGTCTTTTTATGTGGTCGTTATGAAGGCATCGATGAACGCGTGACAGAACACTTGGTTGACGAGGAACTGTCGATCGGTCCGTATGTGCTGACCGGTGGCGAACTCCCCGCTTTGGTCATGGCTGACGCCGTCGCACGACTTCGTCCGGGCGTTTTGGGCAAACAAGCTTCGCTCGATGCAGAATCGCACACAACCGCTGGGATACTTGAGTATCCACAATACACCCGACCGGAATCCTATCCATTACCCGTAGCGGCGCAATTCATTGCGCCCGAATCCACCCGCTATCGATCTAGGCGTGATGAATCACGCCCCCACAATAAAAGTAAAAAGAGCTTAAAAACCTGGAATGTTCCCGCTATTCTTTTGTCTGGCGATCACAAAAAAATCGCTACTTGGCGCACAGCGCAATCCGTTTCCAAAAACTCAAGGAGTGCTGTAAAATAATCAAACCCACCAAGGAGGCTGACCCATGGCGTACACGATGCAGGAGCTCCTCGCGCGACCCATCCGTCCCGCAGACAAGCCGCCCATGAGGAATAGGACTGGTCTCTCCAAGGAAGAAGTGGAAGACCTCTACTACGATAGCTTGAGCGACCTACTCGAAGCACACCCCCCTGGCCTCCCCTACGTTCGCAGGTCATCTGGCTTCTCGTCGAGAGGACGCTAACCCTTAACCCCCGGCTTCTCCCGGGGGTTTCATTTTGTAAAA
>CAYGGQ010000143.1:0-2386 GCA_964349535.1 uncultured Gammaproteobacteria bacterium
AGCATGGCTATTCTTCTCCGTACAGTCGGGATTTGACTATCCGGAGCTGATTAACAAACTGTTGCGGCTCGACCTTCACTTCACCGCGCCAGTATTCATTTACAAGCTCGTCGAGATTATGATCGCGACAAAACAAAAATTGCGCCTTACGTGGATTTGTCTTATCTACCGATTCAATCGGATAGAAAAGAGAAAGCACAGTTGTAAGCGCTAAATCGGAGCAGTGAAAGAATTGTTCTTGTTTTTGCATCTTCATACTCATTTGTTGAGCTTGAAGTCATTGTCTTGCAAAAATAAAGGTCTTGGAATTTCTTGCTTATTCTTTTATCGGTAAAAAACAACGTACTACAAAACAAAAAACAGCCCGATTTGGGCTGTCCACAAGCGAATACAAGCGGAGATGCTAGATTGTCGGATTATTCAACCGCAACCCCTTTCCCTTTCTTACATCAAGTAGGGCAGCGCCATTCGGAATTTTATTTTCCAGTGGCTTTTTATTGATCTTTGTGAATCTAAATAATCCCTGCGATCCGCTAACTGCATTTATTATTCTCTTATTTCTTTTCTCATCTGTTTCGCTCTCCGGTTCACCTGATTTAACTAGATATGCCTCAATATCCTTGTAAGACAAAAACCCTTCTTGATCGGAGTGAGAATACAGCGCATCAAAAACCTTGAATGGGAGGGTATCTTTAGCAAAAGTAATGAATTTCCCATCATAAAAATAATCACCTCTAGGGTCTTTTTCAATCAACCTTCTTTGGGCGGAACCTGTGGCGTCCTTGCTTCTCGTTAATCTTTCATAGATCTCCTCAAAATTTGCCGGTACGGTTACGCTACAAAAGGAAGCATGCTCTGCGCCATACTGCATTGAATCAGATAAAACACCATCACGATCGTACTCGTTGATTTTTATGCCCTCGTTTTTAAAACTGCGAACCGTATTGCAAAAGACGCTAGGGCTAACATTTTCAGGATCTTTATAATCTACATCATCAAGATATATCTCAAGCTCAACTTCCTTCGGACTTTTACCAGTAGATGTCTGCGCTCTAAAGTTCTTGATGAGAATATCAAGAGAACGACGCACTTCTTTTTCGAATTTTGTCTGCATATTCATATTCATTCACATCCTTACAAAACTCATTTTAACAGACCTTGCCACATTTGACCATAGCAACATTGTTTGATACACTTTAAGATACAATTGAATATCGTCGCCTAAACCATGCGGTAACGCATGGCATGGCGCAAAAACCGATCAAGGATAGAAAACCCATCGTGTGGGACTACCTTGATCGGTCATACGTCGAAAGGCGTATGGAGGGCGCAAGCTCTCACTCACGCGGTGGGTTTTCTGTTTGCAAAACTCGCTGCCAACAAAACTATGAATAACTACACATTCAAAATGTTTCTTGGTCGTAATTGGTGGTTTTTACTTATGGGTTTTGCAAGCGCTCTACGGCAGTCCGAAAAAGAAAGTGTTTTTGGATCAACGATACTGGATATACTTTTCGGCGAGGCGATTATTTTGGTGATTATGTTTGCTTATTGGTTCATTCGATACGGTCGAAAGCACGTAAAATAATATGGGACTATTTTCAATACTCAAAGGCGACACCCTTCACTTCAACAGAAACGCAGTTCCTGTGTGGAATGATATTTTTGCAAGAGTAAATACCACCCTTGAGAAATCGACTGGCGGTATTTTTATTACAGAAAAGGACGAAAAGGAGATCTTACTCAATGTATTGGAAATGGCTCAAATATGTGTACTCGATATGTTGTTCCATCCGGATACTGGCGTTATCAAAAACAAAGTAAAATCATTTGATAAAGAGGCGTTTTATATACTCTACGAAATAATTATTTTCTTTTTGATATCTACCTTTAAAAACGTTAGGTCATTACAAGCCGATGAGTTAAAAGCAATTGTTGTTAATGCGCTTGAGCGAGCCGAGGAGTGTAATGTTTTATGGGATGAGATGAACGAACATTATAAGGATAATAATAAGATGATCAAAATGGTTTTGAATAAAATTAGCTATTACACTGGGAAGTTGGGAGCTAAAGAAGAATCTGATTTGATATCAGCGCTTCGTGGTTTGGTCATAACATTTGTACAGAGTATTTAACCTTGCCACATTTGACCATGTGGCGTTTTTGCGATAGAATGAATGAATCAAAGCAATAATATGACCAAAGAAAAGTTTTTAACTTTACGAGAGGCAGCAAAGTACTTGCGAGTGAGTGAGCGATCCTTGTATCGCTATATTTCCAATGGTCGGCTTAAGGCGACCAAAGTCGGCTATTGGCGCATAAGCGAGAGCGATCTTGAGGCATTTATAAGGGAAGGCACGAACGTAAAGAAGAAGCGATAATGCCT
>CAYGGQ010000144.1:0-2384 GCA_964349535.1 uncultured Gammaproteobacteria bacterium
ACATGGAGTCATCAAGGGATATCTTTTGTTTCAGCTTCCCGACAAGTTTGACGAGCAGGATGTCGACACTGCTCTTCTCAAAGTCTTTGTGAACCAGGCCGAGATGCTGTATCAGCACTTTATTGGCGCGCCGGTGGCCTCGTTGCCGTTTGAAGGGGTGGTGAATTAAAAAACCCCGCCTTTTGAGAGAGCGGGGTTTGTTCTAGGGGTTGAGAAAGGTTGGATTGATGAGGCCGTTCTCGAGCTCTCGCGGTTGTTTACCTCGACGGAAGAGCTTGGCGCCCGAGGTGCCTTGGAGATAGGTCTTTGCACCATCGATGTGCAGCCAAGCGCCCTCACGAAGTCCGATGACAGGTGTGGCGTTTTCTTCATGATATTCTTTGATCCGCGTTTCACGCGTCTCACCCATGTGCCTCGAGGTGGGATCGGGATCAAGATAGTGAGGGTTGATCTGGAAAGGAACTAGATCTAAGGCGTAGAAGCCATCGGGTTCAACGATCGGCATGTCGTTGGTCGTTTGTATGGTTGGACAAGCGACGTTTGCGCCGGCGCTGGTTCCGATATAGGGGGTGCCTGCCTGAACTTTTTCTCGAATGTGATCTCCTACGCTTGTCCTTCTGTCAGGCCATACCGTATCTTCTTGATCGAGGGCGTTTAGCAGGCGGAATGTGTTACCTCCGCCTATGAAGAACGCTTGAGCCTCCTCGATTGCATGAGAGAGATCGCGGGCCTGATGCGCGCCCGTCACTTCGATTCCCATACGGCCGAACCGTTCGCGAACCGTTCGCGTATAGCCGTCGTGATCGGCGAGAGCGAAGGGAAAAAAGAGGATGCTGCTCACCTCGTGCGGGGAAAGCATGCTTTGGATTGCTTGTGCGCAGTGATCAAGATAACCGCCACCAAAGGGTTTGGAATTACTGATGAGCAACAGACTCTGCTTGGGCATGGGACGCTCCTGGTTTGAGAATGAACAAGATTTTATTATCAGCTTTCTGTTTTTCAGTCAAGCTAGTCTTGCTCAAACTTGGCATAATGAGTAACCTACTCATGTTTATGACCGTCGCCGAAATACGCCAAGCCCATCTTGATTTTTTTCATACTAGAAAACAGTATGAGCATGCGATATTGCCATCTGCGTCTTTATTGCCGGAAAACGATCCGACAACGCTTTTCACTGGTTCTGGGATGCAGCCGATGGTTCCTTATCTGCTAGGTGAAAAACATCCACTTGGGGATAAAATCGTTGATGTCCAAAAGTGTTTTCGTGCTCAAGATATTGAGGAGGTGGGGGACAATCGTCATACGACATTCTTTGAGATGCTTGGGAATTGGTCGCTCGGGTCCTATTTTAAACAGCAACAAATTCCTTGGATATTCGAGTTTTTAGTTGATCGATTGAAACTTAATGCCGAACATCTACATGTCACGGTTTTTCGAGGAAATGATGAGTTGGGTATTCCCCGGGACGAGGAATCGGCTAAGTTATGGGCTGATCTTTTTGGGAAAAAAGGATTCTCAAACGGGATACAGGATTTTTCGGAAGACCGAGGTATCGAAAAGGGGATGCGGATTTTTTATTATTCCGAAAAAAAGAATTGGTGGTCGCGTTCAGGCACGCCCGACAAAATGCCTGTTGGAGAACTGGGAGGTCCAGATACCGAGATGTTCTGGGATTTTGACCCGGAGAATAGGAAGAATTTTCATGGATTGTCACCATGGGTGAACGAAGAGTGTCATGTGAACTGTGATTGCGGACGTTTTATGGAAATTGGCAACAACGTTTTCATGGAGTATATGAAAACAGAGCAGGGTTTCGAGAAACTGAAGCAACGTAATGTTGATTTTGGTGGTGGATTGGAACGCATCGCTGCTGCTTTGAATAACAATCCGGATGTATTTTTAACGGATGCTTTTAGAGGATTAATAAAGAAATTAGAGGAATTGAGCGGCGTTTTGTATGAATCGGCTGATGTGGAAGCGAAAGGCGTGAGTCTTTCGACGGTTAGACATATAGGCCCGGTTGGTTCAGGCCCTAGCATAGAAGAATTTCGGGAACGAGCATTTCAGGTATCACCTAATAGGCATTCCTTCCGCATCATCGCCGACCATATCCGTGCCGCGACCTTTATTATCGGTGACGAGCGCGGCATCGGTCCTTCTAACGTCGGTCAAGGCTATCTTGTTCGTCGTTTGCTTCGTCGCGCGATCCGTGAAGGCCGTCGTCTTGGGATTCAGGATGCTTTTGCCCCCGAAATTGCCCAGATCGTTATTGAGATCTTTGGAGACCATTACAAGGAACTGCAGACCAATCGCGAACGGATTCTTTCTGAAATTCAACAAGAGGAAGAGAAGTTTGGAAAATCCATTGAAAAGGGGATGCGTGA
>CAYGGQ010000145.1:0-2346 GCA_964349535.1 uncultured Gammaproteobacteria bacterium
TAACCCCAGACGAAGTGTTTTTTGAGAGGGGTCTCACTTTGAACTAGAATGTAGGGGGGATAAAACAAACCCCAGCGCACGGGCTAGGGTTTAGTAAGGTGAGATTGTGAGTGATTACTCAATGATACGATCCCCCTTATACGTCCAGTCTCCTGGCCGTACGGCGTAAAAGTCAACAGCGACCTCTGTCACTGATGGTTCATCGACCGTGACACGAATGTTGTTTTCCCAACACTGTGCAAGCTCTTTGAGCCTGACCATGACAGTATTTTTATCAGAGAAATCGCCCGTCTCAGCGTTGAAGTAGACATATCTCTTCGCCACCCCTGTCGCGAAAAGATCTTCAATAACTCGCTCCTTTTTCAGCCATGTCCGCATCGGAAGCCGCATGACCTCCTCCACCAATTCCTTCTGAAGACTTTCTGATTGTGACCGAAGATCTGCCAGCTTCTCTTCCAATTCCTGAAAAAGTTGAAACCGCTCCGTGACAAAAGCGTACACACGGCAATTCCCATGGGGCATGGTCGTCTCTCCTGAGTTGGTTGTTTGAATGTATCTGACCAATCGTGCTGTTTTTGTAATCTATTTCTTGAATTCTGTCAACCCATCGACCTCACCCCCTACACCCAACCCATACACCTCCGCCTGCCCAGCCACAACCTCCAAAACCATATCTGCTTCTGCCTTAGGTTTATACGTCGCCGGAATACTCCAAAACCATCGCGGCGGCTGCATGTCGTAGGCAATGTCGACGATCTTTCCATCACGCAACCAAACAATATCGATCGGAAAACGCATATGCCGCATCCAAAAAGCGTAAGGCGACGGAGCAGCAAAAACAAATAACATACCTTGATCCAAAGGGATCTGATCACGGTCGCCGAGACCTTGCTTTATATCGTTTGCTGTTGACACGACTTCAATGCGCATCTGTTTCTGGTTGATCTGCACGCTCATCCATTGTGCTTGCGTCATTCGTGACCCGACATCACCTTGATCAAAAAACATCCCCAAGAGCACCCGTAATACCACCAAAAAAATCGCCGTTATAAATATATAATGTAAATATTTTGGCTGTTTACTCCAATCAATGAAAATCATATTTTCTCGATTCGTGATCGTTTCATGGCCCCCGCAAAAATAGATAACAAAATTGTGAGTCCAACAAGTCCGATTAGCAGCAACACCTTCCCCCGCGTTTGCACCCCAAAAGCCGCAAGACCGAATAGGAGTGCAATCGACCACAAACTCAAAACGACAAATCGTTGCGACATCCCTGCTTTTAATAATTTAAAATGAAGATGCGTGTCGTCGCCGCGAAAAGGCGATGCGCCACGAGCTAAACGACCAAGAATGACGAATGTTGCATCCGCAAGCGGCAGACCCAATGCCATCAAAGCCGTCGCGGTCTTTGCGCCAGACACGATCGCGAGGAATCCAAGCGCAAACCCGGCCACCACACTCCCCGATTCTCCAAGAAATTGTTTCGCTGGATGAATGTTGTGCGGTAAAAAACCTAAATACGCAGCAACAAGGATCAATGCAAACAATGCCATCGCAGGTTGAAAATAGGCATGCGTGAACGCCAAACCTGCTATCAATGAAGCGGCGATCACGGTTTGACCTGTCACAAGTCCATCCAGACCATCTAAGAACTTGGTCGCAAACGTCACGGCCAACAGCCAAACGAGTGTTAACAAATCCGCGGGAAAAATAAGAGATGACTTATAAATCGACCACGCCGGTAAATCCCACGTGTGCCAAGCTAGCGAAAAACCACCCAACCCCACCCAACGCGTCACCTGCACAATCGTCGTGCCTGTAAAAATAATGATCAGCGCTGCAAACGTGTAGCTAGACAAACGTACCCATGAAGGCAGATCGAAATAGTCATCAAGGCAACCGACGACCAACAGGAGGGCTAAGGCTCCCATAAAACCAACCAATTGAACTGGCTGAATCCCCTTGTCTATCAACCAACCTTGTTGATACGCCACGATCAGCGCGCCCATCAACGCCAAAACAATCCCCACCCCTCCAAGCAACGGCGTCGCCCTTTCATGTATCTTCCTCCCTCCCGACGGCTGATCTATCGCCCCTGTCTTCTTCGCCAAAAACTGCGTCCCAAAACCCAACAGCCATGACAGGATGGCTGTTCCAATAATCAGCGCCCATTCAATCCAGATCATAAAAAATATTGAAGATTGTTATTGGTCAGGTTCTCCGCCTTAGGCGGATCTGCCTCAGGCATGATCGACTTCACATTCGTTCCGCTCGAACAGTAAATGATGACATCCGAAGGGGTGGCGCGAAGGCGGATCCCTTACTTAAATATTGTCCGACAAT
>CAYGGQ010000146.1:0-2309 GCA_964349535.1 uncultured Gammaproteobacteria bacterium
GTGGACGCTCATTCCGAGCATTTCATTGCGCGAGCGATAGTGGAGAGTGCAAAACAAAAGAATCTCCCCATAAAAGAAGTAAAAGATTTCGGAAGAATCCCTGGTAAGGGAGTGAAGGCCTTTTTAGAGGGCAAAGAAGTCGCCATCGGCAGTATGAGTTTACTTGAAGAAAAAGGCATCGCACTTCCAATTGAAATTCAAAAAGAAATTGAAGCCGAAAACAAAAAGGGTAAAACGATCATTTTTGTGCTCAGCGAAAAGAAAGCCTTGGGTGCTCTTGCACTCGGAGACCTTATCCGCGAAGAATCACGTCAGGCCATTAAAGAGTTGAAGGAAAACGGACTTAAAGTGGCCATGATCACCGGTGACAACGATGAAGTGGCAAAGTGGGTCGCAACAGAACTTGGAATCGACGAGTATTTTGGCAACGTGCTTCCAGATCAAAAAGCGGCAAAAGTGAAGCTCTTGCAAGAGAGAGGAGCAAAAGTCGCCATGGTGGGAGATGGGATCAACGATGCACCCGCTCTGACTCAGGCCGATTTGGGAATCGCCATCGGTGCAGGAACCAATGTAGCCATCGAATCTGCAGGTATTATTTTAGTAAGAAATGATCCAAGAGATATTATGAAAATCATTCGACTCTCACGGCTGACTTATAAAAAGATGATTCAAAATCTTTTCTGGGCTACGGGTTATAATGCCGTTGCGCTTCCTCTTGGCGCAGGTGTCCTTGCGTCCTATGGAATCCTTATGCAACCCGCTTTGGCCGCCATTTTCATGTCCCTGAGCACCGTCATTGTGGCCATCAACGCCGTTTTACTTAAACGATCTAAACTCGAAGCATGAAATCACTAAAGACAAAAATATTGTGGATGATGATTGTGGGCTTGAGCCTACTCCAGTTTTCTTTTGCTCTACTAATGAGCAACCAAGGACATGAAAATACCTGCGCCTTTAGTGAGCATTGCATACTTCAGTCAGTAGTAAATCAAAGTGAAGCAGTCCTTCCAATACTACTCACCTTAGCGGTTCCAGTATTTTTTGTTTTCATTTCTCACTCTGAAAACAAATCCTTCTTAAGTTTTGTACCTGTTCGTCCCGATACACACCTTCTCCGGCGCACTTTGAAAGGAGTCATACAGAGAGAGTGATAGGCGGTTGAATCGATTTAGCCTATAACTCACTGATATGAAAAAAATACTTTCACTCCTACTTGGCACGGCACTCATTTTAAGTGCCTGCCAAAGTCAAAATACAGATAACGCACAAGAAGAAAGTTCCCTTGATAAAAAGGTCTATGTTGCCGTAGAAAACGATAATGAAGTCGCCGTGGTGGACCCTACTTCAGGAATTGTTTTAAAGAGAGTAGACCTTCCGGGCATGCCCCATAACGTTCAAGTTTCGCCAGATGGAGAAACGGTTTGGGTAACTGTAAATACGATGGAAGAGGGTGAGGACGACATGCATTCAAACGAAAGCTCTCTGGATACAGAAGACCAACTCGTAGTTATTTCTACAAAAACGGATGAAATCACCCAGCAAGTAGATCTAGGCTCTGACCTTCACCTTGCCCATGTCGTTTTAAGTCCGGACAGTGCGTGGGCTTATGCCAATGCTCAAGAAGGAAATAAAGTTTTTATAGTAAACACTCAAACTTTTACCCTAGAAAAAACGGTTGATCTTCCTGTGGGTTCTGAGCCTCACGGTCTTCGTCTCGATCCAGAAGGAAATTTTGCTTATATTGCGCTGATGGGCACTAAGGGAATGGGGATTCTCAATCTCGAAACCGAAGCATTGGAAATCATTGATTTCAGAGACGCGGTGGTACAAACCGGCGTCACACCTGATGGTAAATACGCATTTGGGTCAATGTACTCCACCAAACAATTGGGTATCTATAATATCGAAACAAAAGAAACAAGCACGGTTCTTCTTCCAGAGGCCAAAGGGCCTGTACAAGTTTATGCGACTCCCGATTCTCGTTACGTATATGTCGCCGACCAAGGTTTTTACTTTGACCAGCCCACAAACAATAAAGTCTATAAAGTCGACCTGGAATCTCAAGAAGTGGTGGCAATCATCACTGCTGGAGAAGGGCCTCATGGTGTGGCCATTTCCAAAGATGGTTCGGAAGTCTATATCACCAATATTGTGAGTGGGGATCTTTCCATTATTGACACCAAAACCGATCAAGTCACCAAAACCATCGAAATAGGTGAAGCACCAAATGGCGTCAGTGTGTGGGAAGGTGAAGCCAGTGAATCTTCAGTTTCACTCACCCCCGTCAATTCCATTTCCCACCCTCATGG
>CAYGGQ010000147.1:0-2241 GCA_964349535.1 uncultured Gammaproteobacteria bacterium
GCTTTTCATGGTCGGAATGACAGGGATTGAACGCCTGTCATTCCTCGCTAATAGCAGCCAAGAAAAGACGCACCATTTCGGAATAAGCCGAAAAAGTTGTATCAACGAATAGCTTATGAAATCAGCGAAAAGTCACTGGTGATGCGAAGTCGCGTCAACCTGCCGTCAACCCTCAACGAGTAGTAAGATGAACGCGTGAGTTGGATTGCTCCTGGAGTTCCGCCCGAGTACCGGGCTGGGGGAGCATCCTATTCACAAAACGCTTCGGGCACCACTCATGTGGTGAAAAGCGAGAGGCCGCAGGAAACCTGCAGGACTGAACCTGAGAATACGTCGCCTCTGGTTGGGCGGCGTTTTCTATTCTTCGTCGCGTTTGATGAGCGGAACTTGTCCGTAGTGATGGAGTGCATTGTAAACCAACTCAGCCAGTTCAGGATTTGGCAAGGGTGAAACAGCGAACTGCGGGAAGACCATGAGTTGCTCGCCATGGTCGGCTTCCTGATCGGTAGCGTAGTGATAAGCGTAGTTCGTGAAGAACACAACGCTGAATGGATCAGGATTCTCTGGAGAAGCTGGATCGTTCTTTTGAAAATCGCTTTGCACGATGCTCACCCATTTTGGAGGAGTATCTGTACCTGACGGAGCGTTTACGTCGATGAACACCACAAGTGGCAGAGAGCCACTGGCCTTTTTAACGGCTCGATTCAAAGGTCCTCGCAATCCACCCCAAATGTCCTTCAGACCCTTCGCTTCCCCAGGATGATGCAACACGCCCTTTCGATATCGGCTCTTGGCTTCAACAACTACGGTGCCGAGAGTAGGGTGTCTTGCTACGAATTCCCCATGTGAGCCAGCCTCCGTCTTGTCATCGTAAAATTCGATTTCAAAACCGAGGCGCGCAAAGACGGACGCGACCATTACTTCGTATCGTACGCCCTGATATCCATCTTGAGATCTGAGTCGCTCCATTAGGCGCCCCAAAAGCAGGTGTTGCTCGGGAGTCTGCACTGCACGGTGTAGCAGTGACGCAATATCAAAGGCGAGTGAAACAAGCGATAGGGACCAGCCATCAGGCTTGGCTGCCCAAGTTTTGGCATCGATTCTATTCTCAGGGAGTTGCGAGTTGCGTCGACGCCAGTCTGTCCAATGACTGAAACATTGAACAGTGAAGTGTTGATCCACTTTGGACTTTATAGACTCTTCAGATAACCATTGTTTGCCCAGTCTTCCTTGAAGGACTGCTACCAAGAACTCATGAAAGGTTTCATCAGGAGGACCAGAGTATATTTGATTACCAAGCGCCCACACCTGCTTCCCGTTGAAGGAGACAGGGTTTACAAAATCGATGTAGATGCCCATCGCTCGTAGCTTCTGACGTTGTAGGTCCTTTTTGGCCATCTTTTCCCGAATGGATTGGATGACCTCATGTGGAACCGCCGGCACGACATTTACCATGTGGCATTTCTTGTATTTTACCGGCCTGCCGTCGAATCCCATTGCGCCACAAGGACAGGGATTGTTTCTTCCCACCTTTTCCATGGATGAAGTTCAGAATCTTGAAGGTACTTTAGATGAACAAAAGGCGAACGTGTCAAATCACCATTCGGGATGACAGGGGTTGGCAAAGTTATTCATCAGAAAAGCCCCGCCAATCTGTGGCTTATGACAGGGAACCACCCTGTCATCCCTATCGATTTAAGGCGGAGTCTGGCCGAAGAAGGTCGGAAAACGGAAATCTGCGTCAACCTGGCGTCAACCAAGTGTCGCAAAACCTGTCTCAACGAAAAGGCCCCGCTATCAACGGGGCTTATTTCATGGTCGGAATGACAGGGATTGAACCTGCGGCCTCTCGCACCCGAAGCGAGCGCTCTACCGCTGAGCTACATTCCGACGACTCGGGCGAACGTGGGTATCCTACACGGCGACGGCGAGATTGGCAAGATTCTCCGATTGACATCAAATCGTTGTTCCCCTACGCTGACCGCACACAACAAAAGAGGTGCCCTTTGCTGAAAAGATATTCGGTTTTCATCACGCTCGCTCTCGTGTTCATCACCATGTACTCGATGAATACCGGTCGGCTCGTGATCGGATCGGTGGCGATGACTCTCAACGGATTGCTGGGCGTCTATATCGGACCGAAACGCTGGAATCGCGTCCTTGGAGGTCTGGTGGCCGTCGTTGGACTCTGCTTCCTCGCATTCGCCCTCGGCCTCCTCGTCGTCCATATTCTCGGGTACG
>CAYGGQ010000148.1:0-2235 GCA_964349535.1 uncultured Gammaproteobacteria bacterium
TTGTTGCATCCAGCACCTTTGCCGTGATACGTGAACCAGATTTTGCCAACGACTTTGCAATTTCAACCATTTTTGATGGCGTCATGTCGGCCGATGGCGTATTCACCAGGTCACGTGCTAGCAAGGTCGCCGATGACAACGCTTCTGCCTCTGCCTGACCGCGCATCGCCGCTGCCGCTTTTGCGCGATCCTGTTCCATCAAAAGGACCTCTCGAATTTCAGATTCTTTTTTGGGTTTCCCTTTGTAAGTATGAAAACGATAAGACCCTAGACGCAATCCTTCGGTCAAAGCTCCCGCGACTTCACGCGCCGGTAAATCAGCGACACCCGCTCCATGCAACACCGTCACAATTGTCTTTGCCTTTCCATCACGGCCGCGTCTCGCGATCCAAGCACCTACTTTACGCACCGCGTCTAGATCAAACGCCTGCTTCTCCCCTAACCCGATCAACGCCACCTTTTTCGCTTTGCTTTTTCCAAACGTCGGCAACACCAACCACTCGCCAAGCTTTCCTTCAAACCCTTCTTGCTTGACATAGGTCTGCAACAAACCCCCCAACGCTTTATCAATAGCTTGTGTTGCTCCGCTCCACGCTGATCCTCCTTGAAAAGCGTGTACGACAAGCATGTCACACGCGGCATCAAGCACACTGCCCTGTTTCACGGATATGTTCATATCAAAAGACTGTAACCAAGTTGAAGGAAAATGACAAACAAAAAAACCGCCCCGACACGATCCAGTGAGACTGGAGGTGTCGGGGCGGTGAGAGCACTATCGGTCCGTGAGGATCACGGGTTCCCTATAGAAAAAGAACCAAGGAGCGCAGACGGAAGGGTTGACCGTTTGTCCAAGGAGGTTCTTCGCCTCCAGATCAAAACGGACAGCGTACTCTCTGCTGCAGCCTCGCAGACTCGCGAGAAACCACGCACGATCTCGCACAACACATTCCGTGTAGCCCTTTCTACGAATCGCTTCACATGGAACCTTGTCATCCACGAACAGACCCGAAGCAAGGAAGATGGCGACGAGAGCGAAGAAGCTTAGCACAGCCAATCCATCACGATGTGACTTTTGCACTTGAGTTCTCCTGTTGTTTTGAGAGACATATCACTACGCAGGTAGTACGTAGTGGATCATCGTACTCTTTTTTACCCTTCTTGTCAACATATGCATATACCCCCGATCGCCTTGACGTCTTATCAAAAAACATCTATACAAAGATACGGACAAGGACTGGAGATCTTCCATGGAACAACCGATCGACCTTTCCGTTTGTCAAGACGCCGCTCGTCGTTTGCTGGATCTCGCTACACCGAAACATCGACACGATCCACGACGTCCCTACAAAGTACTCGCTCTCCTATTTGATCTGGCACGACAACACGATCCAGCCTATATCTTGGCCATGCTCGTTGTCAGCCACTCAAAGTTCCTGGAAAGCGTCGGTGCGGTTCTCCGTGGCATGGCAACTTGGCCGGATACGGAATTCACCGAAACACTCGCTCAACCAGAATTCAGCACCTTCTCCCTTCCTGAGCTTCGCACAATCGCACAACAAGCTACAGAGCTCATTCCATCGATGCACACAAATTTGCGCATGCTCGACTTCGTTGAACGCTTTGAAGCGACCCTGTCCTAAACGCCTCTCTTAACAAACGCCACCCTATCTCGGGTGTCGTTTTTTTATGGCTGTGACATGGTCGACGTAGGCCGTGTGGATTCTTCCACCGTCTTTTGAAAAAAAATAGACGGGTTTACTAACAAGAGCCATCCAACGAAAGCGATGGGAAGGAATGCAAGAAGCGTCCAAAAATACCATTTTAACTCGCGTGTCGATGACACGTGTCGTGCGTCTTCGAGACGATCAAACGGAGCCACAACAGCGATCGTGATCGCTGATAAAGCAGACACCAGACACCATAAACAAAAAGCTTTGATATCCAGCCACTGGACGAGGAACAGAAAAGCGGACTCAATAAAACCAATAGCGGTGAGCAACATCGTGAGCTGATACAGTCGTCGTGGTTGCCACGCGGTTGTGACCCGAACAACTAAAAGACCAAACAGACCTGCGTAAAACACCAGCCCGAGAAATGGACGTGGAATACCAAACGTATACGCCCACTTAGACGCGCGGACCTGTTCACAACCAGAGACGAGCGCGCATGTGATCGGTCCTCCTGTGACATAAGTATAAAAAAGATAAGCCGAGGCAAACAATCCAATCAAGCAAG
>CAYGGQ010000149.1:0-2198 GCA_964349535.1 uncultured Gammaproteobacteria bacterium
GGCCAAGACACCCCCGAGGGGATTGTTGATCTCGTGCGCAACACCACCCGCCAGCATCCCAATCGCCGCCATTTTTTCTTGCTGGATGACTTCACGTTGCAGGCGTTTTTCTTCCGTGACATCGCGATACGACACGATCGACTGTGTTTCATCATAGGGATAGGCCGTAACTTCAAACTGACGATCGTGAATCGCGCTCGTGAGGAGCCGTGTCACCGGCACTCGTTCTTCGAGCGACTGTTGCAAAGGACAACCCACACATGGAGAGGTGCGACCAGCGAAAACTTCGTAACAAACATGATCGGGATAGGACGTAATCTTTCCCCCACCGACGGCCGCGATCGCCACATTGGCCCGGTCGATACGATAATCGGGGCCGACAATATGGACGGGGATGGTGATCGCATCGAATGTCGATTGCCACGTGTGTTTGGCGCGCTCAATCACCGCAACGAGTTGTTCGAGTTCCTGAATGCGTTCGTGGAGCTTGCGAACCTCAAGGGAAGCCTGGGCCATAAGGATGGGTAAAATACATGACATCCAGCCCATTGCCTAGGGGGATTTTTGACGGTCAGTCAACTAATTGTTTTTACTTAGGAAGTTCGACAGGGGTAACCTTTCCAGGCAAGGTATCGACCAGGATATTATAGTTCAAGTACCGCGATTCACCCTCTCGGTGCGATAAGGCCACGAAAGGTCGTTTGCGTGTAATCTCTGCTGCTGCATTATACAAACGATCCGTTTCTTGCCCACGATAGATTTCGGAAAGTTCTTCCTCGTTTATGATGACAATCCGATCTACTTTTTTTCCATCTACGTTCAATGTTCCCTTACGCATATCTTTTTCGAGTGCCACCAAGAGTTTTTTGGTTTCCTTACTTCCATGACCGCTCTTTGGTCCAATAACATAGAGTACCGTCTGATCGGTTTGATGAACATACGCCCTCAGATCTCGAAGACTGTGTGCGGTGACCAACGGCGGTGCATAACGCTCCGCCTTCCATTGTCCAGATACTTTTTTACAGCGGTAAACAACGGGAACCAATCCCATCGGAATGTCGTTGATCCCATATTTTTTCAACGTCGCACGATCGACGGCATGATCAGAGGTGTGAACAAACCAGAAGTGTTTTCGGCTTTTTCCAAAACGCTGGTCATCTTCCTTGAGGTCTCGCTGCAAACGATCAAGGTTTTCGTTATCAAAAGGGTCCCCTACAATCGCATCAAACTCCGTCGATGAACCAATTTCTTGGTCGGCATTTGCCGACGTCACAAAGCGATAGCCTTGAGCATCGGGTTGCCGCAGGAGGAGTTCGCTGACGGTCAAAATATTCCCAGACCCAGGCTGATATCCCCCTTCAAATGCACCATTGGCACCAATAGTTCCTACAAAAGTGTATTCATAATATTCAAAACCAGGCGCAAACGCTCTGATGCCGAATCTTTCGGCAACTGCGCGACCTTGGGGATCATCCCAGTCGATCACCGCAATCCCTCCCGAATTTCCCTTGGGACCGGGGAGCTCGGAACCGTTGACCATGCGACGAAACGCCTCATCACCAAAAATACGCGTTACATAAATCATCATCGGATTTTGCCATGCCGTACGATAATTGCCGGGCGTGAGGACCGTAATATGTGGTTTCAATGGGAAGAGTCGCTGCCCCGATGCCGGCTGAGAGGGTGCAGGGGCTGGCGCTGTAGGGATCGTCGGCGGTCCCCCTTCAGCGGGGGTCAATCGCTCGGCAGCAGCCTTGCATTTTTCCCCGAGTGGTGTGCTCGCTTCTTTGGTCAAGGTCATTTGGGCCGCATCTGTTCCCGGCGGTTGCTGGGAATTGTTTTCGATCATGAGACAACTTGAATACGCCGCAAGCGCTTCGCTCGTTGCATTCAACTTTTCAAGAATCTCACCAAATTCAAAATGGGCCTGCGCATCTGATTGTGGCCGTAACCCCACATACTTTTGATACACAGGCCGTGCATCAGCCAGGCGTCCTTGCTTTTTCAGGAGTCGCGCAAGTGACAAATGAACATCGAATGTATTGTTGGGATCTGCTGCAATCACTTGGCGATAGAGTTCTTCAGCTCGCTTCAACTCTTTTCGTTTTTCTGCACGTTCGGCCTTGGCCGTGAGCTGTGCAAGGGCAACATCAAAACTTCGTTTCGCCACATCATCTTTGGGCTTGAGGGCCACCAGG
>CAYGGQ010000150.1:0-2197 GCA_964349535.1 uncultured Gammaproteobacteria bacterium
GACTGAAAACGCCAAGTATTTTTGTATCAAGTTTTTGTTCTTTTGTCAATTCAACTGGCTTCCTTCCGCTTCCTCCGATCGCTTTTGAGCACGCTCGACAAATTGATGCCAGCTGGAAGCGATTCGCGCAGCCTCCTTTGGATCATCCTCGTAACCATCCAAAGATACTTCATACGGATCAAGATCCCCTGGTTTTCGAACAAAATCAAAATTTAATCCGATCTTCTCATCCTGTCTAAAGCGCTTATCAGCCAACTTCCCCACCTTTCCCGCCAGCCAGCGAGCTACCCCTGCCTCGTCTAGCTGATGATCATCAAAACGGAAAAAGGGATACTCCTCGTGGACACGTTCAAGAACCGCGTAAATATCCTTTTCGTCTTCGCGTACCTGACCCGTTCGGCAACCAAGCTCAAACAATCGATTCAGCAATGCTCCTGCGTTTTTCTTACTCGCTAATTTTCTTGCCAATACTAACCAATAAATTCCAAAGTTGATCTGTTCGTTCAGCGGAGTGAACTCAAACGAACGCGCCTTGCCCTCGGCTACGAATTTCATCAAGCGAAACAAACCACGGTTCTTTGTGAGCTTTGCCCCTTTATAGAAGAAAACTTCGCTCCCGTACAATCCTCGCTCTGCAGATGCGAGCTTCATATGGCCCGTCTGCGCTGCTTCCCAAGCATCATCTGAATAGACCAATCCATTCTGACCTAAAAAACACTGATTCAAATTCACATCTCGTTCCAGCATGAGTTGTGAAAAATCAAGCGATGGAACCATTTCAACTCCGGCTGGATCAACGCCCATCTCCTCGGCTTGCTGGATGATCTCCCCTTTGTCGCCCACACCGATCACGTCGACATCGTTAGGTGGTAACTCTACCTGCACCGTTTCCAGAGGTGCCCCAGCCATAATCTTAAGAACCACACGTGGCGCTCCACCCTTGTGCCAAATCTGATCCGAAGATGGCAATATAAAAGTACTCCAATCATCATTTTCTGAAGCACGAACACGCAAGCCCTTAAAAACTCGTATGACCTCAAAAGTTCGTGAGTCTATCTCGGGCACATCACATAAAGAAAAGTGCTCCGTGTCACTCAAAATCATTTCTAAAGACAAATGATGAACATCCATTGATTCTTTTTGCTCCAAAGGAGGGCTCGCGAGTAATTCAGCAAAGTGATGAATCACCGATTGCGCCGCGACGGTAGGATCTTCACCAGAAGATCGACGTGTTTCTTCCGCGATAACCTCAAGTGCCGCATCGATGTTTCTATCTAAAAAACGTTTGACAAGTGGGTCCAGTCTATCAAGCTGGCGTTTTGACTTTACCAGGTAGCGATACACCGAAGCCCACCAACGCTCCGGTTTTTGATGCTCCATGATGTCGAGCAGACCATCCAAAAAAATAGCAAAGGCCTCACGTGACGGATGTGATTCACCCACCTGCGGCAAACCAGCATCCTCAAATGATCGCGGCATCATAATCAAGAGAAGGATAACAAAAAAGACGGCACCGCACGAGGCGACACCGTCTGGATTCTAAAAAAGAGGAAAAGCGTTGACGCTGGACTTTCTGACCATGTCTCGGTCAGGCAAGAACGCGAGTTCTGCGGCCGCGATGCGACTCACTCGAACACGCATCGATGTCACACGACCCATGTCCTTGCCATCGATGACGCCACGCATCGGTCGTTTCTTGCCCGTATTATCGAGCGAAAACAACTCTAGCTGCGACGACAATGAACAGTGCGCAGAGCGCCAATTCAATGGCTGATGCGGATTGTTCGCAACGATCACGAAGGCCGGAGCGCCGAGAATGAGCGGATAACCGCCCATCGCGCGTGCGTACCCTTCGTATCCTGCAGCGGAAGCCGCGAGAAAGCCGTCGGACACGAGACGAGGAATCTTGATTTCGTCGTTGACTCGCACCTCGAGCCACAACGCCTGCGTTGAGGTCTTCTCGATCCAGGCGTCATTGAACGCGTAGCCCGTCTTGACCCTGCCATGCGCGTCCCTGAACTCAACGAAGAACATGGCGGATTGGTAGGTCGTAAGGTCCGCGAAGAATGCCTTGAGCGATTTCGGGAGTTCCTTTGGATCGTTCAGCAATCCGCCATGATGACCGGCGTTGATGCCGATGAACGGCAAACGCCGTCGCCAGTGCTTACGGATCGTATGCAACACCATGCCATCGCCA
>CAYGGQ010000151.1:0-2117 GCA_964349535.1 uncultured Gammaproteobacteria bacterium
GATTGTGCGACTGTGAGCCAACGCCAGATCTCACTGAGAACGTGAAGCATGTAATTGCTTTGTCCACGCATAAAATAGAAAATATTGAAGACGACGCTGAGATAATGAACACAATTCCAGAACGAGTCGAAGAAGTTTCTTCTGAAGTTGCAAATCGAATTTTGTTGGTTGGGGATCCCGATCGGGCCAAACTCATTGTGACAATGCTCGATGATCCTGAACAGGTTTTCACCTATGCCTCGAATCGGGGATTTACCACGTATACCGGAACAAAGTATGGAGAACCCGTTACCGTCATGGCGATCGGTATGGGGCTCCCTATGATGGATTTTGCGATCAGAGAAATTCGGGCCATCACCGAAGGACCCCTTTCCATGATTCGGTTGGGGTCTTGCGGAACTCCGCATGATGATATTCTAGTTGGCACCTTGGTTGTCGCCAGGGAATCTTTTTGCATAACGACCAACTACGAGGCCTACCATCGATCAGAGCGCCCTCAAAGAGGGCTGAGCTGTTTCAGTCTTGCGTCTCCTATTCACCCCGATGCATCCCTGCATAATAAGCTTGTTCTAGCACTTCAAAGGCAGTCCAATGGAACATTCCCCGTTGTAGAGGCAACGGATGCTACTGCGGATTCATTCTATAGCAGTCAAGGAAGAGTGGATGACAAATTCGATGACAGAAACGAGGGATTGATTGATTTCATCATGGGATTGCATCCCAATACGGGTTCATTACAAATGGAAACCTATCACTTATTTCATTTAGTAAAGCTCAGTGGATATACAGCTTTTGTAAATGCCCCTATTTACGCAGCCGCATGTGCCATCGTTCTTGCACAGCGCAAATCCGATGCTTTTTTATCAAATGACCTTAAACATGAGCTTGAAATAAAAGCGGGCAGCGCGTGCCTGGAAGCGCTAGTGGAATAGGTCCTTGTAGAACCGTTTCGCCATCTCGGGGTGGCGATCGCCCCGAACTACCCCTTTCGATACGATTTCGTTAATCTTATCTATTTCATTTCGTGTGAGATGGACTTCCCCACTTTTTATATTCTCCAATACATGGCTTGGTTCTGTTGTTCCGAAGAGAGGGATGATGGAAGGGGATTGAGCGGCAACCCATGCCATGCTCAGTTGAGAGAGAGAACAAGACTTTTCGTTTGCCACTTTCTTCAGAGCCTTGACGAGGGAAAGATTATGACTGAGGTTTTCAGTTTGAAATCGAGGGAAGCTTTGACGAAAATCGCCGGGAGCCAAATCTTGAAATGAAGTGATCGCGCCACTCAGGAGTCCTCTTGAGATCGGGCTACAGGCTACAAATCCAATCCCGAGCTCCTTGCAGAGGGGAAGGATCTGCTCTTCAGCTGTTCTTGAGAAGAGGGAGTATTCTGCTTGAACAGCGGTGATCGGGTGTACCGCATGGGCTCGGCGGATCTGCTGTGCTCCCATCTCGCAAAGTCCAATGTGCTGCACTAGACCTTCGGCGACGAGCTCTGCCATCGCGTGAATCGTCTCTTCAATTGGCGTATTGGGGTCCACATGATGCAGGTAATAGAGGTCAATTGCAGGGACTCCCAATCGCTTTAAGCTATTGACACACTGTTGTTTGATGTATTGGGGCGTCCCATTGATGGAAACAAGATGGGGATTTTCCTTTTTGCAGACAACGCCGACCTTGGTTGCGATACGGACGTTCTTGTGAGACGAAGCCAGGGCCGTTCCTACGAGGATTTCATTATCCCCAAACCCATAGTTGTCCGCAGTATCTAAGAAGGTGATCCCATGTTCAAGCGCTGTTCGGATGGTTTGAACGCACTGTTTTTTATTCACTGGGCCGTAAAAACCAGTCATGCCCATGCAACCAAGCCCTAGGCTAGACACTTCGAATGTGTGAAACCGTTTCGATTCCATAGAAGAATTTCCTACTTAGAATGGACTGACTTCATAAAGTTTAAGGCGATATCCATTGAGCATTGTCTTTCCTGCCAATACCTTTCACATCGGGATGTAGATGAACCCAATTTTTATCGGATATTGTCGAAGGCAAGAGATCAGAAGTATTAAAATTCTGAAGCCGCGCATATTCTGTTAATACAAGGTAAAAATATAAAAGTC
>CAYGGQ010000152.1:0-2093 GCA_964349535.1 uncultured Gammaproteobacteria bacterium
CCCAAGTGCGTATCACCATTTGTTGCGCGCACTTCGACGGTGTTTTGCTGCGTTGTCGCGTCGTAAGCGACCTCGAGCACGGAAACGTCGAACGTGCCACCACCTAAATCGTACACCACGATCTTTTCATCCTTTTTGCGATCAAAACCGTAGGCCAAGGCGGCGGCGGTTGGTTCGTTGATGATACGACGCACGGTCAAACCAGCAATCTCACCAGCCATCTTGGTCGCTTGACGTTGAGAGTCATCAAAATAGGCCGGAACGGTGATCACGGCTTCGGTAATTTTTTCGCCAATGCGTGCTTCGGCATCTGCCTTCAACTTTTGCAACACCATGGCAGAAATTTCCTCTGGAGAATATTCTTTTCCGCCCATCAAAACACGAACACTATCCCCTTTTTGAACAAGTTTATACGGTAACCACGCACGATCACGCTGTACTTCGGCATCATCCCAACGACGACCGATGAGACGCTTCACGGAAAACAAGGTGTTCTCTGGATTCACAACGGCCTGACGTTTAGCCACCTGTCCGGCAAGACGTTCGCCTGCTTTTGACATGGCGACGATCGATGGCGTTGTTTTTGCCCCTTCGCTATTATCCAAAACCTTTGGCTGACCGCCTTCCACAATCGCCATACAAGAGTTTGTCGTTCCCAAATCAATCCCAAGAATTTTTGCCATAGTATCGTTTGATGTGTTTATTTAATTAGCCTTTCGCGACAATCACTTTGGCGGGTCGCAACACTTTGCCGTTCAGTCGCCAACCGTCTTGTGTCACGCGAATGATTGCATGCGGCTCTTTCTCGCTTGACTCCTCTTCTCCGACCGCCTCATGCAGCTGGGGGTCAAAGGCTCCTTCCGTTGGAATCCGTTCTAAACCGATCGCGCTTGCTGACTGTTCCCATAACGACTGGACTGCCTTCACCCCGAGCAACCAGTTGTCCCAAATTTTGCGTTCTTGTTCTGGCAAACTCTGCGTGGAAGGAAGAAAGGCTAGAGCCAAATTGAACTGATCGAATGCGGGGAGTAAATTTTGCAACAAACGTTCGTTTGCAAACTTGATGTAGTCATCTTTTTGTCGTTCCCCATCTCTTTTCAGGTTCTGATAGTCGGCCTGCGCTCGCTTCCAACCTGCCATGCACTCCTCTGCTTGTTGTTTCAGCTGTTCGATTTGCTGTTCGTCCATAGGTTTATTCATCCAAAAGTTTTAAAGCCTCGTTTAAAAGTGAAAGATTGCGTTGATAATCCATGCGCATGGGACCAAGGATACCGATGACCGTGCGACCCAATGAAACGAACACCGCGCCACACCCCGGACCAAAGTCGCAATCGCTACCGACCATGATCTTAGGCTCTACGAGCGAACCGCGACGTAGCTGATCCATGGTTTGATCTAGCCGATCGAGCGCGTCCGTGACAGACACCACCCGCTGCCAATCATGAAACTCTGGTTGGGAAAAAAGTTGAGACAAGCCAGTAAAAAATGTACGCGCATCAAGTGAACCGACCATCGCCGCTCCCCCAGACAGTTCTGCCAAGGCTTTGGCGAGCGCTTTGAGCGCGTGATCGTCTGCAGCCGGGGCAGCCGCCTTGCGTAAGACCTGCGTTTCCCGCTTTGCCACGGGTCTTGGTCCAACGAATAATTGAATGTAAGTACGGAATCCCTTTTCTGTCGGAATGCGACCACCCGAGGTATGCGGCTGCATCAGATAGCCCTGCTCCTCAAGCTCGCCGAACCAGTTCCGAATCGTCGCCGGGCTGACCGCCAGATCGTATCGCTCCACGAGCGTTTGCGATCCGACTGATTCCGCCGTGGCCACATATTCCTCAACCACGAGGCGCAAAAGATGAGATAAACGTTCTTCCATAGATGACCTCTCAAGCTTAGAACCTCTTCTAGCACTCGTCAAGAGCGAGTGCTAATACAAAAAACCACGGCTTCAAAAAAGCCGTGGCGAGAAAAACTACTTCACCCGTTCATGGCGAGAATCCACTTCGCCTATGCTATTCAAGTACACTCTCCAAATCTGGCCCCGCTCCACGAAAGCAAAATCTGTCTCATTCAGAGTAATCCGCACAGGAACCGGACTT
>CAYGGQ010000153.1:0-2078 GCA_964349535.1 uncultured Gammaproteobacteria bacterium
TAATGAGATTGATTGTAGGGAGAGAGCTATTTTATCCATGTTGTTCAATCAAGTTTTGTAAATCTTACATTTCTTACTTTCATGAGTTTTATTATATTGGGTTAGGGGCGAAAATCAAAACGAAGTGTTTATGCCTTAAGCATTTTTCCTAAACCTGGGATTTTCCCAATTAGCTCTCTGATTTTGTTTTTATTCTCTGTAGATGGCGTATTAGTCGCTTCAGGTGGCAAACTGCCTTCAGAAGGCGCTACGGGGGCTACGGGCTCCCCATTTGATAGCGTTACAGTTGTTTCTTCTTGCTTTTGGACTAGTTCGGGACCAAGTAGGATATCAACATACTGATCCAGATCTAACTCTTCCAAAATCATTTTTTGTAATGCTCGTTTGCGAATCAGCCAGTGTTTTACATCCTCTGGGCTGTTAGGGTCCGGTTTGTCTTGAGCGATGAGTTTGTCATATAAAAGCAATATCTGATTGAGGCGAGCTTGTTTATCTGGTGGGATTACCGGCTCTACTTCGACAATAGCATCAACCTGAATCTTCTTATCCTCTGATCTGAATTCTTTGAAGTCAACATTATTCCCAACTATGCGATACAGCTTGTCTTCGCCTATAAACTCTCGGTTTAACTGAATTAGGATATTAGCAACCGTAGTAAGGGCGTTGGATATGTTCTGGGCGTTCATACTTAATCTGAGGTTACTTTGACCCAATAACATGGCCACTTTCCCAAGCGGTTCGCTTGAGGATTGCGGCAAACCCTGCAGATACTCACCAAGGGCGAGTGTTCTTGAAATTTCATCCCTCAGAAGTCTGTCCTCATTAACTCCCATAAGGCTGATGTCCGGCGGCCGCTCAATCACCACATCATCCATTTTTCTAAGTTCCCAAACTGCTCCAGGAGAGAAAATGATATCGTTTTTGGTAATGCCGGTATCCTTACGGATTTTAACCACTGGATCGAGCATTAAGATCACGTCGTCCATTCTTTGATTGCGAAGGTCAGCGATTTCCATAATGGTGCTCTCAACTGGCTCAACATGACCGGTTGCCCAAAACTCCCAGAGAAGCGACATGTCAGGAAGATCTACAAAAATGTGGCCGTTGTTAACGTCAAGATAAGGATTCTCGTCATCCCTGATGACCACCTCACCATTGGCAATAACAACCAGTTGATCTTCTTCATAGTCCCAACACTCCCAGAGTTCAAGTTGTTTCTCCTGGTCGTTTTTGACTGGAAGTACTTTTTGCTCGCCAGTTTCGGCTTTCTTGATGTCGCCATCAATTTGAGACATCTTTTTGGTATTGATTTCGTAGCGTTCTTTCTTCCAGTCTTCAACTATCTTCGGCTCACAAAACTCAAGATTTTTATATATCTTGTTATCGCCTCGATTTTCTTCCTCCTTGGAGATTTTTTCTTTTGCTTTAGTGATTCTATGAATAAGCCACGGACATCCTTCCTGAAGGTCTTCCGTTTCCGGAGCCGGAAGAAAGTCCCACAAGTCACATAGAATCATCGTAGGGTCGTCGTAGATCGTTTTAACCACTCCGTCAGATCTTTTTCGATTTACCATTTTCCAGGCCAACTTTATAATTCCATTACCATACAAAACTGAAGATTCAATCCAGTTTGGAAGTTTTTTGGCTAATTCTATGATGTCAAAGTCGTAACTAACCAGGTCACTCCAAGATCCCAGAGCCGTTGATTCAATGTCAGTTTTATCTCTGGGAATGACACGAGTTTTTCGCTTGGCTGTGGCAAGGCGGGAAACTACAGTCTTCACAATTTCAAAGGCAATAGGAGGCATTAAGCGAGTGTTGTACGCATAGTTTTGTTTGTGTTGGTACGCTCGGTAGAGACGATACATCCGTAGCCACTTAGCCTGATATGGCTCACGAAACTCTTTTGCACGCTTAAAACGAGCTTTCCACTTGGTTAGGAGCTCCGTATCACGCTCTGAAGGTTGATACTTCACTGTTGATGTGATTTTTACTTCTTTTACTTCTGGTTTTGGCATACTGGTTTTAGGCAACAAAAATGGGGCTTAGGTTCGTCTACTTCTGGTAAATAGAGAAAC
>CAYGGQ010000154.1:0-2048 GCA_964349535.1 uncultured Gammaproteobacteria bacterium
GCAGCTTCCGGTTCCATTGAAAAGGTTCTGACGTCCTTCAAAAAGGAGAGCCAGATAGGTTGAATTCGGAACTGCTCAGTGGTATATTTTTACCATGGCTACAAGAACAAATGAACTAAAAAAAGAGGTTGCGTTATTGCGATCCGCGGTTATTGGACAGATTGGTAAAGACCCAGAAGGGTCATACCGTCCTGCATTCGTAAAAAGAATCCTAAAAGCTGTAATAGAAAAGGCGGAATACACTTTTTTTGATAAAAAGTCCTTTCTCAAAGACATCCGCGGGTAATCTATGATCGGCGTTCGATATAGCAAACGCTTTGTTAAATCCGCGCAAAAACTTTCTCATAAAGACCAGGAACGACTTGCTGATCAAATTGAATTGTTGAAGGAAAATCCGTTTCATTCTTATCTTCATACAAAGCCGCTCTCCGGACCCTTCGCTGGACTATATTCTTTTCGCATCACAAGAAATTTCCGTGTGCTTTTTGTTTTTGTGGATCCAGATGAAATAAAACTTATCGATATTGGCGATAGAAAAGATATTTATAAATAGTGAATAGTGAGGTGGGGTAAGATAAAATTATGTTCAAGGAAATGCAGAAATTCATCAACCACAAGCTCGTCATAATTTTACTCGGCCTATTATTGCTTGTGGGTTTTTTTAT
This sequence comes from uncultured Gammaproteobacteria bacterium, assembly GCA_964349535.1. GTDB lineage: Bacteria > Patescibacteriota > Patescibacteriia > 2-12-FULL-60-25 > 2-12-FULL-60-25 > VGLT01. Next base: position 666 of record CAYGGQ010000154.1, read on the forward strand.
TATCCAAAAAAGCGATAAAAACGCCATTCTCATAAATACAGACGAGGAATCGCCAATCGAGTTAGTGGGTGGTGGCGGGGAGAGAGTTTATTTGAGATTTGGCACTATTTACGCATTTAAGGACGACCTAGAAAAGGAATATCGGGTAGTTGCGATTACACTCCATTTTACCCAAAAGCAATTAGATAAGATGATTTTCTTTAATACCCCCGAAGAAGCTGAAGCGGCTGGATACAAACCATCAAAAAATTTTCAAGAAGATTACAACTGCGTAAAACAAGGCAAAGATTTATTTGAGTGTCCAAACAATAGTGAGTAGCGAGGTGGGTAAAAAAGATATACAATTACATTGTGAACTACTTCCTCGGCGATTCTTCAATATCGAACTTCTTTAATCCGATGTATTGGCTTATTGGGATTGCGATAGTTGTGCTCCTCTATTTCGCTTTGAGAGAATTTAGATGTTGGTATTTCAAAACCAACAAGATTATACGCTTACTTGAAGAGATTAAAGAGGATATTGCGAAAGGTACTGCACTTGAAATTGCGGAGCAAAAAATGACCCGATTGAATGATATACGTGAAAAAGTCAATGAAATGGGCAAAAACATAACCTCTCAAAAAGAAGATAAGCCTACTGTTTAGTAAGTCATAAAATAGCTTGCTTTTCTTCTGTGGTTTGCTATTATAGAGATGTAGGTTGATAACAAAATAGTGTTAGTTCGTGCACATATCACGAACCGCTTGTTTCTTCCGCCAGCTGGCGGATAGGCAATCTGGGAAATCTGCGGAAAGCCAGATGAAATAAGCGACTAACCCCGAAAGGCGGTTGGGAGATTTCATTCAGCAGTCGAGCTGGATTAAATCTCTTAGCCGCTTTTTTGTTTGTTGTAGGTCGAGCAACGACGAGCGCTAGGAGCGTTACTCACTAACAACAAATGAAATACAAATACAAAATCCTCTCCCGCTATCCTAACGATCCTAATAGGAAGGAGGGGGAATTCGGTGAGTGGCAGGTAGGCGTGTTCAACTGCCTTGAGGATGCGAATGATTATATCGCAAAGGTTGTAGCGCGGTACTCAAAGTTCGAGTGGAAGTATCATCTTGAGATGAAAGCGGTTCGGGTGACAGAGCAAGAAGGTCGAGACCATAACGCAATGCTTCAAAACTTAATTGATTAATATGAAGTGCAAAAAATGTAATAAGCCAATAAAGGAAAATACCAAAGGCAACAAAAGCTATTGTCAGGGCCATCCAATCGTTGAGAAGAAGATAGATTGGGGCAAGGCAACAGTCGAGGCCTTGAATAAAGGAATGAAAAAATAATTATGAATTATTGGCGATGCTTAATAGCTTAATTGATTAAATCTCTTAGTCGTGAGC
>CAYGGQ010000155.1:0-2045 GCA_964349535.1 uncultured Gammaproteobacteria bacterium
TGATTATATTCAGGCTTGCGTACGCCGTTTTGAGCAGGATTCTCAAGTGGCGAGTGTGACGGGATTGGTGTATCGATGGGATCCCTCTATTATTTCTGTCATCCCGACCGAGGAGTCTGACGACGAGCGGAGGGAACCCTTCTGCGCCTCAGGCGCATCCGCCTTGGGCGGAGAAGGGATCCCTCGGCTTCGTCTAACTTCGCTCGGGATGACAGAGGCGATGATTGACACTGCAGGCCTTAACTTTCGCGGGCTTGGCTCGGTGGTTGATCGTTGTTCTGGTCAGCGTCGCGATGCTTGTCGGGTAGAGCTCTCGAGTCAGCGCATCTTTGGTGTTTCAGCGACGGCCGCGTTTTATCGTCGATCGCTTGTTCTTTCCGTGTCGCCAGATGGTTCGTTGTTCGATCCCGTCTTTTTTATGTACAAGGGAGATGTTGAGTTAGCAATTCGTCTCCAACAAAAAGGATATACGTCTTGGTTAGAAAGTGAGGCGATTGCATGCCATCGTCGTAGTTTGAAAGAAGAACGTCGTGGTGTCATTGCGCGTACGCGAGAAGAGTACCGTCGACCAGCGCGTTTGCGTGCGGATGTGTACCTCAATCAGTGGCGTCTTTACCTTTATTATTTCCCCTTTGGCGGGTTACGTGGGTTGGTTGTGACCCTTTGGTGGGAGCTTCTGCGAAGCGGTGCGATGTTCTGCCTCTCCCCGTTGCTTTTTCTCTCAAGTTGTGGTCAAATCCTGCGAGATGTTCCACGCGCTTTCCGTCGGCGTCGTGCGATCAAACGCTTGCTTTCATGATCTATCCAAAAGTTGGCATTCTTTATCTCACGTTTGCAACACCGGAGTGGCAGCGTGATATTGATCGTGCGCTGACTTCCCTTGAACACATTTCGTATCCAAAAGAGCGCGTTGAACTTATTTGTATTGAATCATTATCGTCCGCTGGTCACGTGAAGCCTTGGTTTGAGGAACGATGGTTACCAAAGTCCGGTCAAACGCTTCCTTCTATCACGTATATTTGGAACGATGCGGTGAAAGGATTTTCGGAAAATAATAATATCGGTTTTGCAAAGGCTAAAGAGTTGGGCTGTGATTACATTTTTTTATTAAACGAAGATGCAGAGGTTGATCCTGGTTTTTTGGAGCCACTCGTCGCTCGCGCCGAAGCGGACGAAAAGATTGCGTATGTCCAATCATTGTTATTGTTGGGACATGACAAGCAGCGCGTGAATTCTGTTGGAAATGCTTATCATTATTTAGGTCTTGGGTATTGCGAGGGGTATCTTTGGACACGCGAGAAAGCAGAGCTAATCTTGGAAGAAAAGAAAAAGATGAATCCAGATTTGGAAATTGGCTATTTTTCCGGTGCTGCTGTTCTTGGGCGAGTCTCGGCGATCGACAAGTGTGGTCTGTTTGATCCGGCGTTTTTTCTGTATCACGAGGACACGGACGCTTCACTGCAAGCGCGACTGCGTGGCTATAAAGTTGTGATTGAGCCAACATCGATCGTGTATCACTACTATGAGTTTGTGAAGACGCAGGTGAAGAAGAATTACTTGATTGAACGCAATCGGTGGGTGCTTGTCCTGTCGCTCTATCGTTGGTGGACGCTTTGTTTGATCCTGCCTATGATGATCGTGATGGAGATAGGGCAATTTGGTTTTTCTTTAGTTCGCGGTTGGTGGTGTGAAAAATGGCGCGTGTATCGCGATCTATGTTCTCCATCATTTTGGCGCTGGATCCATGATCGTCGCCGACGCATACAAAAGGAACGCACGATTGATGATAAAGTCCTCCTTTCTCATGCGGTGTGTACGATTGATTTTCAAGGGGAGGACGTGAAAAATCCTGTACTGACTTATTTTGGTAATCCGTTGATGTGTGCTTATTGGTCGATCGTTAAAATGTTGATCTAACCTATGGAACCTCTCGTTTCTTTTATCACCGTGAGCTACAAAGCGCCTCAACTTATTGAGGAGCTTTTGCGTAGCTTGGAAGAAGCGAAGCCTTCGTTCGCTTATGAGTACATCGTGGTTGATAACAA
>CAYGGQ010000156.1:0-2014 GCA_964349535.1 uncultured Gammaproteobacteria bacterium
TCGCGAATCGGAGCTTGATGCGGAAATTGCGCATACAAAAAAGAAATTGGCGGAGCACCAAAGAATCGTGAAATAAATAAAAACGAAAAATACCCCGATGGACATCGGGGTGTTTTCACGTGGCTTGCCACGTGAACCGCAACAAAAAACCACACATTTAAGTGCGGTTTTTACGTGGTTGCGGGGGCCGGATTTGAACCGACGACCTCCAGGTTATGGGCCTGGCGAGCTGCCGCTGCTCTACCCCGCTGTGCTCGGCTTGATGGCACTTCGTTTCGGTCGGGTGTCGAACACCCTCCCTGCACTTCGGCCATCGCCTGCGCTTTGCTCTCCGCCTGCTGGCGGATCGCAAGTCTGAATTCGACATCTGCACTTCGCTCGATGCCTGCGGCCAGCTGAGCTGGCCTGCGCTTGCTCGCTCCGCTCGCAGTTAGAAGCGAGTCGAATCTGCAAGAATTGAACTGAGTTGACGATGGTGCCGCGGGAGAGAATCGAACTCTCATGACCTTGCGATCGCGGGATTTTGAGTCCCGTGCGTCTACCAATTCCGCCACCGCGGCCCTTGTTTCGAAGTGCCAGAAGGATACCGGTTTTTCGAAAGAGCGTCAAGTGAAAAGACCTATTGCTCTCCTTCGTTCTTTTAGCGTACACTAGGGACAATTTTGAGAGCCTTATGGCCCGCATTATTTCCATCGTAAATCAAAAAGGAGGGGTGGGAAAAACGACCACGGCCATTAACTTGGGCGCGTATTTAGCGGAGTTGGGAAAATTTGTTTTGATTGTGGATTTGGATCCGCAAGCGAACGCAACCTCGGGGATCGGGATTGATCATCGAGGTCTGGAGCGTGGGGTGTATGAGTCGATGTTGGGTCAGGTGCGTATGCGTGAGATTGTGCAAAAAACGGCGCACGAGGGCTTGCATGTGGCGCCAGCGACGACGGCGCTCGCAGGGTTGAACATCGAATTGGTCGACATGGAACGACGCGAATTTAAACTGCGTGACTCGTTGCTTGAAATCCGCAATGACTACGATTTTATTTTGATTGATTGTCCGCCAACGCTTGGTTTGATCACCTTAAATGGGTTGGTCGCTGGTGATGAAATTTTGATTCCCGTGCAAGCTGAGTATTATGCACTGGAAGGCCTCGGTCAGTTACTTGAAACGGTACAGCTCGTGAAAGAACGCATTCGTCCAGAAGTAGACGTGCTCGGTGCTGTCATCACGATGTATGATAATCGTACTAAGCTGTCAGATGACGTGATGCAAGAACTCTATAAGTATTTTCCAAATAATATTTTTCGTTCCGTGATTCCGCGGAACGTCCGTTTAGCCGAAGCGCCTTCGTTTGGTCGAACCATCGTTCATTTTGATGGATCCTCCAAAGGCGCAAAAGCCTATGAACGTTTAGCACGCGAAGTGATCGATCGAGAGCTCGATATGCTTCGCTTACGCGCCTTATGATTATCGGACGCCAGTCGGGATTAGGAAGAGGTTTGGGCGCATTGATACCGCCAAAGCCACCAGCGCCGTCACCTACGCAGGATTTAGGAAATGCGACGCAGGTGTCATCCAGTGGCGAGCGGTTGATGCAGATTCCGGTTCAAGATGTGGTTCGCAACCCCCACCAGCCACGGGTCCATTTTGATCACGGTCAATTAGAGGATTTAATTTTGAGCATCAAAGAACATGGCGTGATCCAACCGATCACGGTCACGCGTCTTCCAGATGGTCGCTATGAGTTGATTGCTGGTGAACGTCGTCTACGCGCCTCAACGATCGCTGGTCTTGCGACGGTTCCGGCGATTGTGCGTGAAGCAGGGGAGCAGGAAAAATTAGAATTGGCCTTGATCGAAAATATCCAACGTCAGGATCTGAATCCGATCGAAGAAGCAAGAGCCTACATGCGTTTGATTGATGAATTTCATCTCACGCAAGACGAGGTGTCACAGAAGGTTGGCAAGAGTCGTCCACAGGTGGGGAATACAGTGCGCTTATTGCAATTACCAGAATCGA
>CAYGGQ010000157.1:0-2003 GCA_964349535.1 uncultured Gammaproteobacteria bacterium
CTCGTTAAACGGCAAAAAATCCATCGAAGACTGTACCCCGAACTTGCTGCCGCCTCCAACAGCACCGCTCTCTCGGAACTCATCGCGCAGCTCGATGAACCGGTGGAACTGCCGCCTAACCTCGCTCTCGCTAATCCACTCGACGCGCTGGAATTTGAGGAAACGCTTGAAAGTCTGGCATCGGGCGCAGACGAGAAGGTTCTGACAGCTCGTATCGAAGCAGCTGCTGCAAAAATCCCTGCCCTGTCCGCTAAAGGATCCGAGCAGAACACGTAATACTCAATACCCCAAAGCTTAATGCAGAGGGGTATTTTTGTTCCTCAACCATCTTGACGAAACCCATGTTTTGTGGTAAAAGTGAAGTGTTTGGAGGCTTTCTCCGGACATCCAAAGGAGGTTCCCGATGTGCACTCCTGTTCGTTCACACACGCATTTCGTACTCGTCGCACTCCTCACCGCATGCGGCAGCGCGTTTGACAACGCGCCAGCCCTTTCCGATGATCAGGAGCCGTCGATGACGGCTTCGAACCCGCAGCAGAACGGCTTCCTCGACACCACGACCGCCTCGGCGGTCAACAGCCTCCAGGACATCCTTCCGGATGGCTACCAGACGGCGGATACCGCGATAGTGGTTCAACCCAATTCGCAGCTCCGCATCAAGGACCCGGTCCAGATTCCGACGACCAAGATTCTCGGAGTCAACTTCCTCACCGATGCCCTCTTCTGGCAGCAGCAGTGGTGCGTGGAAGGGCCAGAGGATCTCTTCATCGACGAAGTGACACTGCAAAGCCAGGGATCGCACGCGGCTCTTGCAAACGTCTCCGTCTACGATGTCATCCGACGCGGCAACGGCGTGCAGACCAACAACGGTCGCACGATCGTCCAAACCAACGGTTGGACCATCGCGCGTAACGCCTGTGTCAACGTCGTCTACGCCGCCACGCCAACCCAGATTGGCGTACAAGACACGAGCGGAGCATCCGTTTCACTCGGACTCTACGTGAACCCTGCACAGTTCATCGGCAATCCCCTCCAGGGACGCGTATTCCCTGCTGTCGAAGTCGTCACGCGTGGTCGTGACTCTGGCGTACGTTCCGGAACGGCGTTGTACGAAGCCACGGTCGTTCCCGTTCCCATGGTCATGCGCCGTGATCAGCTCATCATCGTCAATAGCGCGGGCGGCAACAACGGTGGTCCTCTTTTTGATGGATCACCTACCGTCCTCTGGAACTTCATGCTGACGCTGCTCGGAGGCGGAACGGTCAGCAAGATCCCCCTGCGCGTCGTCACGAGCGCCATGAACCTTCGTCTCCAGAACCTGCGCGTCTTCCGTAACAACCAGCTGATGCAAAACGCGCGGGTCATCGATAACCAAGGACGTGATCTCACGGCAGCGACACTCAATGTGCCGCAAAACGTAGACACGCCTCTCTATGCGGTGTTCGACCAACCGCATGAGTGGCAACAGATCAGCGCGCTCCGCATTGAAGGCACCCCCTTTGGGATGCAACCGGGTGACGTGCTCCAGACGAGCTTTCGGGCGATCCAGACACCAATCAACCTCACCGGGCTACTCGTAAACCAGACGGTCAACGGTGTCCCCGGCCCCAACATCCAAATCGTCGAAAACGGGATGCCCAAGCTCTACCCCGTCGGCCTCGCCTGGCTCGACGACAACAGGCTCATCGCCCCCTCCAACCAATGGATCGGTGATGCGCTCGTGAGCCTGCCGACCACTCCTCGAGTGTTCTGGCGTTAGCCCTTTCATCAAAACCCCGCCGCTTCTCGCGACGGGGTTTCTTTTTGTCTACCGTTTTACCCAAACAATTCTTGACGCAACCGTTTTTTCACATCCACTCCCTGCGCTATCAAAATTGTTTTGATCGTTTCCATGAACCCGGCGGGCCCACACATCAAAAAATCTCCCGTGGAAAAATCTGTGATATATTTTTTCACCATGGCTTCGTTCACGCGTCCGACCTCCCCTTTCCAAACGGCAGGGG
>CAYGGQ010000158.1:0-1960 GCA_964349535.1 uncultured Gammaproteobacteria bacterium
CGAATCAGGCCATTGTAGACCGCAACGAGCCACACGACGATAAGCGCAACGACCAACAGCAGGATCATGGGAAATGTAAGCATAGATAGAAAAAGCGTAGCGGAGATGGGGCAAAAGGTCAATGGATTGTTGACAAAAGTCCTTATTATTGGTAAGAAGAGTTATTGTTCTTTTCATGAAAAGGCAAGTAACAAAGGAGGCACGTCATGACGACACATCGGCTCCACCAACCAGTCAAGAAGATCAAGGTAGCGAAAGGGAATGAGAAGCTCCCCCCTCACCACTACCGCATCCGCATTACCTACGCACCGTTGCCGTCCATGGCCAAGCTTGAAAAGAAGTTTGGTAAGGGCAACGTCTCGAGGATTTTCGACGGGCGAAAATTTAAGCCTCACCGTTCCTGCATCAAGGCGGACCTGACCCCGGGTGTGAAGGTCCTCTGGGCCGCCGAGGTTCCGGCTGACGTGCTCGATGACAGCGAGAAAATCATCGTCTGGGCCGACAAGCAACGTAATGAGTTCGCTCCCAAAGGCTATCGTCCGGCCACGCATCAGGAGATCTATGAGTTCCAAAAGAAGCGCTGGATCGACTGGCTCGTGGCTCTCGGCTCGTTCGCGATGGTTAGCGACTTCCATTGCGTCGCGGCGTTGCACTGCGATTCCGACAGGCGCATCTTCGGCCACGACTGGTTCGGCGACAGGTGGCATGCTGTCGACCGGTTCCTGTTCGTCCGCAAGTAAGCACTTGGATCCTCGTGACCCTCAGCCCTTCAAACAGGGCGCTTGGGACACTTGAGCTTTTCTCCGCTTTTAGGGCCCTGTCCGTTCCGATCTATCGGGATGGGCAGGGTGTTTTTTATCTCTGTCATTCCGGACGCCACGGAGTCCGACGAAGTGCGAGCCGGAATCCATCCGATCGATCGGCCGGATGGATGCTCCGCCTTAGGCGGATCTGCCTCAGGCACGACTACCTTCTCAGGAATGACAGAGGGAGGATGCTTTTCTTGGTCATAATTGACTCCCTCCCGTATTTTCCGCATCATGTTTGCATGAATCCTGCCGTCTTTAAGGCTTACGATATTCGAGGTTTAGCACCAGAAGAGATCCATGAAACGTTTGCGCGTCGTTTAGGCAAGGTGTTGGCGCATCTGTATCATCCAAAGCAGGTGCTCGTGGGGCGAGATATGCGCGCCTCGTCGTTGGCGTTGCAGGAGGCGCTGATCGAGGGGCTCACGGTGTCTGGTGTGTCGGTTGTTCGCATCGGGCTGTGTTCAACGCCCATGTTTAATTTTGCCATGAGTGAGGAGTTGGGGCGGTATGAGTTGGGGGTGATGATTACCGCCTCGCATAATCCCGTGTCTTTCAATGGATTTAAAATATCGCATCAAAACCAACCGGTCGGACTTGGGAGTGGGATGGAAGACATTCGTGAAATGATGCTGTCTGATGCGGCACTTTTAGATGTCGTGCAAGCAGGCAATGTTGAAGATGATGCCAATGTGTTGGATCGTTACGTGGAACGGGTAGTTACGCTCGCACAATTGCCCGAGGTGTTGCCTACGTGGCGTATTGCGATTGATGCCGGTAATGGGATGAGTGGATTGGTGTTGCCAAAAATCTGCAAACGCCTTGCAGGCATCGACGTCTCGCAGTTGTATTGGGATTTGGATGGGACGTTTCCAAATCACGAAGCCAATCCGTTCAAAGGAGAAACATTGTCCGCGTTGCGTAAAAAAGTGTTGCATCATCAATGTGCGTTTGGCGTCGCGTTTGATGGAGATGGCGATCGTGTTGGTTTTGTGGATGAAACAGGGGAGAGGATCCCAGGAGATCTTGTGGCCGCGCTTTTGGCACGAGAAGTATTGCGGGAGTATCCTGGTAAAAAGGTGATCTATGACGTGCGTTGCTCGTGGAGCGTGCCGGAGATGGTGCGGTCGGCTGGCGGTGAAGCCATCATGAGT
>CAYGGQ010000159.1:0-1943 GCA_964349535.1 uncultured Gammaproteobacteria bacterium
TCGGGGTGAAGACTACGAGACCATTCAGTCTGAGATCATGAATGGCGGTACGCTTACCATTGCTTCCGATAACCTCCGCCAGTCGACGATTCTCGTTGCCGGTGGTGATACTTGGCAGAACCTCGCTCAATTCAAGGCCACAGCTCAGTTTGAGGCCATGAACATCGAGCGCGTCGCTGTCACCTCCACAGGTGATGCCGCAAACTTCTCGATGATCGCCGTCGCGAAGGATGGTGTTGTCATCGGTTCCGATATTCTCCCATCTGGCGCATCCCAGACGCGCGATATCGACTTGACGACTGCTCCAATCAGCGTTCCTAAGGATGGTTCCATCGTGTTCCAGCTTTGGGGCAAGATCGGCGCTGTGCAGGCTTCCTCGTCGGTTTCTGGCGCCACCACCGGTGTCGTCCGCTCCGGCAACCAGGTCAAACTCGGCTTGAACGCCGCTGTTCAGACGGGTAACTGGGATGCTTCATACGCCGGTATGTTTAACGCCCGCGTCGTCGGTCTCGCCTCTGGCGATCTCGTCTACTCGTCCGGTTCGGCCACCGTTGGTAACGCCTTCGTTATCCGCAAGACCAAGCCGACAGTCACACGTCAGGCTCTCTCAACCACGACACTTGCGAACGGTTCCTCACAGGACTTGTATCGCATGCAGGTCTCGGCTGACAGCATGGGCTCCGTCGCCATCAAGAAGATCTCCTTTGACTTCTCGAAGAGCGGCACAACGACTCTCACGAACTTCCGCGTTCGTAAGGGTTCGACAGACATGGCTCTTGCCGACTACTCGATCGTTGATGCCCAGGGCACCGACATCGAAGCTGGCTCGCTCGTAGCCGCTACCACAACGGGCCGCATTATCGTCCTCTTCACCAATGAAGAAACCATCACAGGCTCTGGTAACGTGTACACCTTGTACGCCACTCCAGCCGCCTCTGTTGCTGGTGACACGGTCAGCATCTCGCCGACGCGTAACACCTCAGGTACGATCGTGACAGGCTACTTGGACACGGAGGCTGTCATTGGTACAGAATTGACCAATGCAACCCTCGCAATGCCAGGTGCTAACCTCGACACAGACAACTCAGGTACAGCCGACGCGGCTGGAACCTTTGTATGGTCTGACTTGTCGGAAGTTCCGCACTCATACGCGTCTCCGTTGAGCTCATTTGACTGGACAAACGATGTCTACGTCGATGACACAACGCAGACACAGACCTTGTCCCGCTAATCCGTAGCGCGATAGTCAAACAAACACGCCCCTCGGGGCGTGTTTGTTTTTGCGTGCTATTCACAAGTTTGAAAGCTTTTGTGTTATGATTTGCCGTAATATATGAACCGTTCACAAGCGATCAAGTTTTTTAAGGCAATCTGTCTTTTGGGGATATACGGAGGATTGCTCATGCCGCTCATTTTTATTCCCGTTGTCATCTTTCCATTTGTTTTTTCTAAGCTGATCTTTTTTCAAGTTCTTGTCGGCATGACATTCCCGGCTTATTTGGCATTGGCTTGGATGGAGCCTTCTTATCGTCCCAAAAAGCATGTTTTGTATTTTGCTGTCTTGGCTTATTTTGCCGCCGTGGCTCTCTCGGTCGTGTTTGCGGTTGATCCGTATCGTGCATGGTGGGGAAATCAGGAGCGCATGAACGGTTTGTTTACGCTCTTGCATTTCTTGGCTTGGCTTACGATGACGGTGGGCATTGTAAAAACGTGGGAACAGTGGAAAACACTATTACATTTTCAGGTTTTTTTGTCGGCGGTCATGGCCATCGTTGCTATTTTACAAAAAATTAACCCCGGCCTTCTGTTATTTCCAGCCGGTGAACGCGTCGGAGGACTGCTCGATAATCCGATTTACATGGCCGCATATCAGATTTTCAATTTTTTCTTCATTGCCCTTCTGTTCTGGAGAAACCCTGCTCGAAATTGGCGGATCGCCTATC
>CAYGGQ010000160.1:0-1927 GCA_964349535.1 uncultured Gammaproteobacteria bacterium
CGGATTGGGTGCGCTTGGGTTCGGTCATTGTTTATGGGACGGGGCGTTTATCCGTCCGCATTTTTTATATTTCTTACCGCTCCCGCATGGACACGGATCGTTGCGGCCGATTTTAGGGCCCGCAGAAACCGGCTCGGGACGGGCAGTGGCAGTTTGCATCTGCGTTTCCAATTGCGGACGGCGCTCTTGCAAAGCCCGCGCCCTGGGACGATCTACGAAATTTACTTTCAAAATAAGATCGGAAACCTGAGCACCGATTGCTGTCTGCAACTCCGTAAACATTCGCTGTCCTTCGATTTTGTATTCTACTAGAGGATCACGCTGACCATAGGCACGCAAACGTACCGAATCGCGCAGATACTCCATTTGCTCAAGGTGATCCACCCAAAGCTCATCGATGACGCGGAGGAGAACGGTTTTTTCCAGTGATCGCATCGCATCAGGACCAAGCTCTGTTTCTCGTTCGTGATACTTTGTAAGAGAGGCTTCGTCATCACCAAAATACGCAATGATTTGATCTTGCACGCTGTCGCCCTCCAAAGCTTTGTTGCGAAGCTCATAGATTGCCGTACGGTGCTTATTCATTACGTCATCATATTCCAAAACATGCTTGCGGGTGTCAAAGTGGTGTCCCTCGATCTTGCCCTGTGCTTGCTCTATGGCACGGGTCACGAGACTGTTTTCAATCGCCTCATCTTCTGGCAAACCAAGGCGCTCCATAATATTTTTAAGCCTATCTCCTCCAAAAATTCTCACTACTTCATCCTCTGCAGAAACAAAAAATTGTGACGATCCAGTATCGCCTTGTCGTCCGGCGCGTCCACGAAGCTGATCATCAATGCGACGTGCTTCGTGACGTTCAGTACCGATGACATGCAGTCCACCAACTTCACGGACCTTGCCCGCTTCCTGCGGTTCAGGCGGATTCCCTCCCAGGATAATGTCCACACCGCGACCAGCCATGTTGGTTGCCACTGTCACGCCACCAAAATGCCCAGCTTGCGCGATGATTTCTCCTTCACGTTCATGATTTTTTGCGTTCAAAACTTGATGGGGCACACCTTCTCGCTCCAGCAATGACGAAAGTATTTCATTTTTTGCGATTGAAACCGTACCGATCAGCACCGGCTGGCCCGTAGCATGCCGAGCTTTTACTTCGGCGGCTATTGCTTTCATCTTGCCAGCTTCTGTTTTATAAATACGGTCGGTCACATCGTGGCGAATCATCGCTTTGTTTGTTGGAATACTGACAACATCGATGTGATAAACTTTGTGAAATTCCTCGGCCGAAGTCTGCGCGGTTCCCGTCATGCCTGAAAGTTTTTTGTAGAGACGAAAGTAATTTTGAAACGTGATGGTGGCAAGCGTACGAGATTCTTTTTGAATGAGTACGCCTTCTTTTGCTTCTACCGCTTGATGCAAGCCTTCAGACCACCGTCGTCCCGGCATGAGGCGACCGGTAAATTCATCAACGATAACGACTTCATTGTTTTTTACGACGTACTCTTTGTCGCGGTGGAAAAGCACGTGCGCTTTGAGCGCTTGCTGGAGGTGGTGGACATATCGCGCACCGCCCTCTTCGTAGATATTTTTGATCCCCATGACCTGCTCTATTTTTTCAATACCCGCATCGGTGAGCACATCAAGCGATGATTCCTTCTTTCTGCGATACCAGTCAATAACAAGGTTTCTCGCGATGCGGTACAGGAATGCCCGTTCATTATCAGCAACCTTGCCGAGACGTAGTTGCTGCCAGTACCGAGTAAACGTCTCCTGGGTAAGGTCCTCAGCGAGCTCACGAGAAGAGAGTTTCATACTACAGAACCTGAAAATGGCATCGGCATACGAATCGTACGCAGTAATAAATTGTTCCTTCATTTCCTCGTGATCCATAGGATATGACGTAGTCGCAAGGCCTTCCTTACGA
>CAYGGQ010000161.1:0-1917 GCA_964349535.1 uncultured Gammaproteobacteria bacterium
TCTCGTTATCACAAAAAACTTGAGAAATGCTGTCAGATGGTGAGTAGTTGCTGTAATCTGAAAAGACTATTCGTTCAGCGCCTTCTACTAAATACACTGCTTCGGTTCCGTCTTCGGTTTTATAGCATTCACCTTTTTTTACAATCGTCCACGGCTTGCCAAGCGCTTGACCTGTCTTAACGGAGTAATCAAAAACAAGAAAAGCATTATCGCCCGCTGCTTCCGGGTTCAGGATGCTGACACAGTGTGTTTTATTGTCAAGGATCCAATAATTACTGTTTGGTCCGCCGTCATCGGCTTTTACTGTTTTTGCTCCACCTGCTAAGAGCGCCAAAGCAGCAACGAAAATTAAATATTTTTTCATGTTCATATCAGTGGGTTATGGTTATTTGCGTAGCAGTCCGCCCCATTCGACGAGGGTGAAGCCACTGCGCGCCGGCGTCGTGATTGTTGGTTCGATGATGTCGATTGGACCGGCGAGAGGGCTCCAGTCCATGAAGATGCGGATTTGGGTTTGAGGTGCAGGGGAGACATTGAGAGGTGCGGCTTTGCTCCAGTCATTCGTTAAAAAGGAAATGCGATAGTAAGGCGCGCCTTTGAAGAGCGGGACCCAGAAGTCCATGAATTCTTTGGTTTCTGTTGGGTTTAGACCGTATTTTGGTAGTGTTGTGGCGAGGAAATTTGTAACATCGACGTCTTTAATGACGAAGCCTTCTTTCGGAGTTGTATAGCTTACTCCCGTGCCTTCCCAGAAGAGCGAGCCGTAGGTTTTGCCGTCTTTGTACAAGAGTGAGCCGTCAGGTTTAGCGAGGACGTTCCAGCCGCCTTTCGGATAAGTCGGCTCGCTGACGGTGACGTTGATTGTTGACGGCAAGCGAACGGAAACGTTTGTGTCTTTTTCAGGGTAGAGGTAGATGACGGGTTTGCCGCATTCTGCAATGGTTACTGCGTCTGTTGAGGAATAGGTAACCCAGGCGCCAAAGGCATTTTTTCGTACGAAGAACGGAATTGGGTAGCGTTGAAGATACACGTCAAACGACGGCTTATCGTTCGCTTCGCTGTAGTTAGGAAACCATGCATCGTATGTTCTTTTTATGAGATCGTTGTTTTTCAAGTCTGCTGGGACATAAATCGTTTCGCCTGTAGCTAGCGCGCCAACAGCCTTGAGTGTTCCAAGCTGATTGTCTGTGGCAATGGCCGGACTTCCAGAGCATCCGCCAGGTGCAGGGTAGGCTTCCATGTAGCGCGTTGTTGTAGAATTTGCTACGGACCACTGGATATTTTCAAGCGTGCTCTCGGGAAGGCGATCATAATACGACATACCGCGACCGAATTTGTCCACGGCGAAGACTTCTGCAATGGTATTGCTATAGAGCTTAACTCCTTCTTTCGATATCATGATCGGCGACAGTGATCCTGTGGCGCATTGCAAACAATTTGTTGTTACGTAGTAAGACTGGTCTGGGTCATCATAATAACCGCGTTTAACAATTTTTCCGTTTGGTAGCGTTAATTGTTTTGGAAAATCTGTTTCGCTCAGTGCCGGTAAGGCGCCATCCCATGGCCTAATAATCTGATAATCCGCAACGGTATCCTTGTCCGGGGATAGTATGAACAAATTGTAGACGGGATAGGTTCCCATTCCTAATTCATCGTACGCGTATGCTCGTAAGATGCTCCAGTCTGGGTATACGGTACTTGTGGTGTTAAATTTTCCGATGATGATAGTTTCGGGTTCTTGGACCGATGTGTAATCGCTCGTGTTAGGCAAAGAGTTTTTGATGTAGAAATTTACTTCTTCAGACTTCAAAAGCGTTGGTTTATTGTTCCAGATTATGTCAGATGTCTCTTTTGGTGTTGGCTGATTGTTATCTGGTGTAGGTGGTGGTGTTTGGATTTGTTGGCTTAATTTGTTGT
>CAYGGQ010000162.1:0-1916 GCA_964349535.1 uncultured Gammaproteobacteria bacterium
GTCCTGGCCTGCGCAACACGAGTATACTGCCACTAGTTAACAAAACAGGTTAAATAGGGTAGAATAAGCTCATGGGGCAAAGCCCCAGAAAGGAGCCGTACGATTAATTCCATGGAAATTTATTTCGGTCATTTATCACTATCAACCCATGGATAGAGAAATATTTCCTTCCAATCATATTGCCACGTCGGCAAAACCGACGTCAGGCATGTTGCACAAAATATCAACGTGTATTTCTTCAACAACTCCTCAAGATAATCAATACACTCATCAATATCTTTAAATGTCGGCGGATTTTTCAGCGCTCTTTTATCAAAATGCGCCACTCTCATATCTGCAAATTTTTCACACTTTGAAGCTTTTGTTTGAAGGCGCGCCAGATCGTCAATGACAATAGAAGAATCAATGTGCCTTCCTGCCCTATCAGCAAACTTCTTAAAATCTCTTTCTCCAAATTCTATCATTGTTGGATCAGTGCCATACAAAGCGATAAACCGCTGGCGCGAAATCACGCTTGGTGTTTTAGCAATCTGACCAAGTAGCCGCGCAAAAGATATGCTTTGCTTGTTAATCTTTACTTGACGACGTATGCCCATAACAGTTAAAGAACCATACGCACTGCCCAAGAACTCGTAAAATGAGCTTGGTTTCTGTATCTTTTTATTCGTCTTTATGATTTCCTGCACTTCCCAAAAAATATGCCGATTTACCGATAGGCTCGTTATTTCTTTATAGATAACGTCTAACCATTTAGTCCATTTACTAAAAGTTTTATCCATCTTCTCATGCCCTTGAAGCTGAAATCTTATTATCCGACCTTGCATCAATAAGAACAATGTGTTTTTCGCTTGAAAGACCAAGGTCTGTGATAATCTTCCTTGCCCTCGCTTCTTCCTCAGTAGAAAAGAACAAAATAACTTTTATGGCTTTATCTGTATCATGCGCATTTTTATAGATCTCGACTTGCTTCGCAAGATTTTGCGCAAGCTTCGAATTTGATGCCAACTTGAACTCCACTAAGGTTTTGTCATGTGCTCCTCTGGAAATCTTAAAATCAACAGCACCTCGGCCAGCATTCGTTTCCGGAGAAACGTCTGACAAACTTGCTCTCCAAGTCAGCTTAAACATAATATGTAAATATTCTTCCCTTTGAATCGGTGCTCTATTGCGTTTAGTGTAAAATATTTTGTATCCATCCTGGTATTCTATCACATGCTTCAAAAACATAACGCGTTCATAACTCTCTTGTAATGTATCGCCAGACTTTTTATAAAAGTCAGTTTTCGATGCCAGATGCTCTATGAAGGAAGAAAGTTGCTCAACAAATAAACTATACATCTCTTGGACACGTTCTTCGCTTATAGATTTTGCCTGATCCCCATGGTCTTCTTTGTACTTCACATAGTAATCAAGCAGCTCGGGATATTTTTTAATGACGGCACTAACCGCGCTCACGATATCTTTTTTGAGCGGGGCCTTTTCACTGCCGTCTTTGTTTTTCTTGGGTTTGGGCAAAGTCGAGGAAAAATAAAAGCTCAATTGCGACCGGAGTTGATCATTAGATACAGAAGCCACTATATCCTGAAATTGATTGATCAAATCTGTTTTATTTATCCATGTATCATCTTTGGTTAACAAATCCTTCGGGGTCAATAAAACATAATCATCGCCAAAAGCAGGAAGTTGAAAACTAACGGCAGTCCATGTTGAGGTCGTGTAATTGAAGTCAACATGAGGAACTGTAAATGACTGGAGATTTTCCTTCTTGATGTGTTTGGCTGCAAAAGCCTCGGTATACCGAAGCAAATATCCTTTTATTAGATTGGTAACAAAATCGCTTACGTTATCCCGCCCAATGTTATCTTTGATTAAACAAAGTTTCTCAAGATGCGGGCTTTTACATACGGATTTCTTAT
>CAYGGQ010000163.1:0-1913 GCA_964349535.1 uncultured Gammaproteobacteria bacterium
CACAACACCCATTCCACCAGATCTCATAAAACCTTCCATGTTTTTTGCCAATTGCGTGCCTTTGTTTTCCGCCATAAACGCCTCGAGTTGAGCGGCGTCAAAGCCTGTCACGTTTCCTCCCGTTTCTTTGACCGCACCCGGTGGCAACAAACTCATAAGCACTTGACCACGAGAAATAGCATCAGGCGATAAACCCTTAATCTTGTCTTGATCGATACGGGTTTTTGCCATCTGATCTCGAAAGGCGGCTGAATCTGCAGCTCCTGCGAGCTGCGGATCTTTTTCGATCATCTTATCAATCTCCCCTGCCTTGTCGCCCATCCCAAGATCCTTATAAATATCCGAGGAGCGTTTTAAATTCTGCCCAAATTCACTGGAAACCTCATTCATCGCGCGTGAATTAGCCATGCGCTTACGTTCACCTTCATCCAACCCTGACTGTGATCGCGCTAACTGATCGGCATATTCTTTAGCACGCCGCTTTGTTTCTTTGGTGCGCATATCATCGGAGGATGCTTTCTGCAGCAATGTTGCATGCGCTTGTCTATCGCCCGCTGTTGCACTTCCACCACTTGGAATACCTGCCAAATAAGCCCGTATCTGACTGTAATTCATTTTTTCTGCCGGTTTGGTCAACTCCTCGCTACGCTTGTCTCGAGCAGCTTTTAACCCGAACTTGCCAACACCCGCTGCTATCAACTCACGGCCACCCGCCTCCCCAAACATCTCACGACCAACATCGCCTAAAGCACCCGCCGCACGACCCGCTCTGGTTCCTGCTGCTGCCCGCGCGCGCATCGCAATGGCTCCACCAAAAGCCGCGGCACCCGTACGCACTCTCGTCCCAAGTGCTGTAGCACCAAGACGGGTTGCCCCAGCAGAAATACCTGCGCCCGCGAGCCTTGTTCCAGCCACAACACCTCTTCGAAGTGGCGCCGTCGTCGCCCTTAATGCCCGTAACGGAATTGCGGATGCCAATGCTCGCGTCTTTGCTTTGGCTTTATTCGCAAAATCTCCCACAATGCCCCCAACATTTTGTGCTGCCTCTACCGCCGCATCTAATCCCATCAACATCATGGCAATCGCAACAATAAAGGAGGCGATCGCATTCGATTGCCCGATCTTGCTCAAGAATGGCGCAAGAAAACTTGAAGACTCATAAAGCTGTAGTCCGCCGCTCAATCCACCGGGGCTTTGCGCCGTAGCCTGCACCGTTGCTAGTGCCAACCAGACAAAAAATGCGATGATCGGACCTCCTGTTAAAAATCCACTCAATTTAGACCAATACTTACTTGTAAACGCACCTAAACCTTTTTGTAAACGTGAAGGCACGGCCGTCGCAAACAATGCGATCGGTGAAAAAATTAAGGCCATCCATAAACCAATAATACGGCCAACGATAAACGCGATCAGAATGATCATGACACCGATGGCGATCACAAGCAGAGCAATACCAAGCAGGTTCGCCATGACGACGTTGATGGCATCCGCTGCCCCTGCGGCAACGGCAGCCGCTCCCGTAGTCCCTGGGTCGTTTGTTGACGTTAATTTATCGAGGCCGAATGCAACCACAAAATTACCAGCGCCTATCTGCCTGAACGCTTCTACAAACGTCAGCATGATGACCTGTGAAAAATCGATCAGCAGTTGGATGAGTGTCTTTGAAAAGTTGATCATGATCGCCATGAGCAACAATTTTGGCAACACTTTTGTATAGTGATAGGAACTTTCGTACCCAATGATCGTTGCAAAAGCCGAAACCAAAAGAATGACGATAAAAAACATGTTCACGACATCGCGCACAAGTCCCCACCCTATTTCAACAGGCTTCGCGGTAGAAAAACCATTGTAACGAGCAAACCCGATAAAGATATCAATCAAAAACAAAAGTATTTTTCCAAGAAGCCAAATAA
>CAYGGQ010000164.1:0-266 GCA_964349535.1 uncultured Gammaproteobacteria bacterium
CCGCATGCCATGCACTTAAATGCTCCACTGGTGCAGTGAATGCGTAGGGATGGCTTTCTGTCCCCGTGAAAAGGGCAAAGAGCGGATCTCCAATCACCGTATTCAGGGATCTTTAGCCCTTGTGAGCGGTAATATTTGAGTGGCTGGGGAAGTCTCTCCTTGCGAAAAGATGACTCGCGTTTGTTTTTTTCAATGGGCGGTGCTGACCACCACGAGTTTTTTTTGCTCGCGTTTTCCAGAGATATGGTCAAGAGTTGTGTTTGAGA
>CAYGGQ010000164.1:276-1902 GCA_964349535.1 uncultured Gammaproteobacteria bacterium
GGTTGAAGCGAAATAAGACGAAAAATGTGTTACAATTTCTGTTCGAGACGACGGTCCAGGTATCGCCCGAGATCAGATTAGCAATCTGTTTAATAAGTTTGTTCAAATCAATCGAGATATGGTCAAGAGTTGTGTTTGAGAAACAAAGTTGAGCGCTCCTTTTTTCAAGTTTTTATGCCGCCAGTTTCAAAAATTCACCATCAACAAATTTGATACCTTCGATCACCTTTCCTATCAATTCGCTCCCTCTGAGTCGTCGCCATCGTTTCTCGGCTGCCATTCCTAATTTGAAAACCATCGTCAATGTCGCCATACGAGAACCGCATCCTTTTGTTTGGCGAGTGCGGTGGCGGATCGTCGCAAACGTCGATTCAATAGGGTTTGTTGTCCTAATGTGAGGCCAATGTTCTGCAGGGAAGTCGTAGAACGTAAAGAGCACATCTTCATCCTTCACCAAACATTCAACTGCTCTGGGATACTTCACGGAGTACTGCTTTTTAAACTCTTCATAGGCAAGCAAAGCCGTTGCACGTGTGGGAGCCATGTACATCTCATGGATCAGGCTCTTGGCATCAACCTGGACGCTCTTAGGGAGTTTATCCAATATGTTTGCTGTTTTATGGACCCAGCATCGTTGCCACTTGGCCCCTGGGTACTCTTCTGCAAGTGCCGCCCAAAAACCAAGGGCGCCATCGCCTATCGCCAATTGAGGAGCATGTTTCAACCCACGCTTTTTTAAGCTGCGCATAATGGAGGACCACGTTTCTTTGCTCTCTCGTTCGCCGTCCCAAATTGAGATAATCTCTTTGGTGCCATCTTCCAAAGCCCCCATGATGACAAGCACGCAAGGGCGTGCCGGGTCCAAACGCACATTGAAATAGATTCCGTCAGCCCACCAGTAGACATACCGTTTGTTACTCAAATTTCGCGTTGACCATTCGTTGTATTCTGCTTCCCAGCCTTGTTTTAAACGCACGATGTTGGCTGGACTCAATCCCACCGCCTGCGGTCCCAAAATAGACACCAGGGCTTCTGAAAAATCGCTCGTGGATATGCCCTTGAGATACAGCGTAGGAATGAGAGCATCGATGCTGGGTAGCCTTCGTAAAAATGGAGGTAGAATCTTGCTGGTAAATTTAATCGTACTGCTTCGATCTCGGACACGTGGCTGTTTGACGGTGATTTGCCCAACGCCGGTGCCAATATCCCTCTCGGGGAGATACCCGTTGCGGACAACAAGCCGGTGTTTTTGATCGTCTATCGATGTCTTGTATTGAGACACAAACTCGTTCACCTCGGCCTCTATTGCTGCTTGCAATAGGCGCTGGGCCCCATTTTTGACGATTTCTTCAAGAACCGTGCGGGAGGATGAAATATTTTCTCGCTTCTCAAATGCAACCACGTTATCTCTGCCCATGAGCGTGTCCTTTTTCTGCCTCTTGCGAGGCGGTCGGTTGTGCTAACCGAAGGATACGCTCAACTTTCTCTTTTCTGCAAAACACAACTTTCGGTCATATCTCAGCTCGATATGATCCATCTTAAAGAGGAAATGAATGTTCTCTGTCAGCAGTTGAATCGACCGATCCCATATCCTGAGACACAAGAAATTCGAAGAAAAGAAAGGAA
>CAYGGQ010000165.1:0-1897 GCA_964349535.1 uncultured Gammaproteobacteria bacterium
CTTCCGATATTACGGCTTCCTCCCATTGAAAAAAGGCCGCCAGACCCTTCTGACTTCCTGGAAGGCTCAGGCAGAGGCCGGCGATCTCGATGAAACAATTATTTTTTACGAATCCCCCCACCGTATCGCCCGCACGCTCGAAGACCTCCAGAAGCATCTCGGCGACACAAGTATGAACTGGAACATTGTCCTCGGTCGCGAACTTACCAAAATCCACGAAGAGTTTATGCGTGGCTCGCTCACCGATCTCATTCAGGCATTCAAAGTAAAACCACCAAAAGGCGAGTTCGTCGTATTGATGAGTTACAAGCCGTAAGCTCGTTTACATATTCTGGAACGCATGCTCAAACGCCGCAGAATTGCCACGAATGATTTCAAGTACCCGATCAACAGACTCATTGTCAGTAAGCATAATAGGTGAAAAGTGACGGCCGGGAACTTCTCGCGATAGAACATCCGCCCCACTGTGCACAACATGATTGCGGGTCATCTTTTGGGCATATGCCCCCATGAGTTGATCATCAGCAGAGGTGACAAGCGAGATAGGCATACCACGGACAAGCTCGGGGAGTAGTTTTGGTGAAGTTCCACTCGTGAGGGTTTGTACAAACCACGCTGTTTCTGCCGGATAGGTGTTCATCGTCACTCGTTGAGCGGCGGCATTACGTGGTTCCCCCTCACCTATAAACGCACGGTGGGCATCCTCACCGCGAAGTAAGAGGCCTTCTTCGCTCGCAAGCGAGCGGACGACATCCAGCAGTGAGCGGCGTACGATGTTCGTCACAAGCCCCGGAGTTCGTAACATTGCCTGTGAATAGGGTAGTGGTACGGAATTGATCAAGGTTGCTCCACGAATCTGTCCTTCCATGAATCCATATTTAGCCGGATCACGTAGCTCGTGCGCAATGGTTTGCGCACCCTGGCTGTGCCCCATGAGACCAATGGGAACAATCGAAGTATCACCATTATTTTCAACGGTATACTCCTGCTGAAGAATAGCAAGCAGACGAGATATGTGCTGAGCAACATGGTCCTGTAGCGTCTTGATACCCCATCTTCCTTGATTGGTGATCAGATCAGGGCTACCACGACCTCCATGCGCATAAGCAACACCCACGATACCACGCTCCTCCATGAGAGGCAGAAGGGGCTCAAGTATTTTATCGGTTAACATCGACGTCGGTGGCTGCATATAGCCACTTTGCTGAATGATAAAACCATTCAAGGCCCTACGTTTTTCCGGAGAAAAGAACACGACTCGTCCAGTGCCCTCGATATCTCCTACGGCAAAAGTTACACCACGATGATGGAGCGTCACCCCTTCCATGAGTTGATGATAGGGTACCCCTTCAGAGCGCGCCGGATTGACGTCATACAGTTCCGTAAGTGCCTTGGCAAAGGAGTCTTCCCCTCCGTGCTTAGCAGCTTCGGTCGCGCCGTGATGTCGATCTGTTGCCATAAAAAAGAGGTAGAAGTACCTAAGGAGGTGAATTATATAATATAATGAAAAAAAAGCAATAGCGGAGCAAAGCTATATGGCCAATTTTTTTCTAATTTTGAGGGTGGCTGATACGACATTGGCCTCTGCGGCTTCAAAACGCTTTTGAATCGACCCACTTACGTTGTTTACTTGTCGCTGCATCTGTTTCAGGAAGCCTCCGATTTGATCAATTTTTTCAAGTTCCAATAAGCTCATCATCCCAGATTGGTCGACGAAATTGGCTGCAACATCGTAACTTCTTCCAAAAACATATCCACCATTCGGCGCGGGAGTAATGTGTTTTTTCTGTAATGACGCATGCACCTTCATGAAACGGCTATATTCCGCCTTGATAGAATCAACAGCGGCCATGAGGTCTTCCTTCGCGAACATAGAGACGGCTGATATCCCTCCACT
>CAYGGQ010000166.1:0-1892 GCA_964349535.1 uncultured Gammaproteobacteria bacterium
GTGATAGTATGTATGAAGAAATTACTCAACTGACAGGAAAAGAAAGAGGTCCGACAAGTATTATTCTTGTTGGTATTCACGGGGATGAAAAATGTGGAGTTGATGCCCTGAATAATATTTTATTGACTCTTAAAATTGAAAGAGGTGAAGTCTGGTTTGCCTACGGAAATCCCCACGCCATAGAATCAAATAAGCGTTTTACCGAATCAAATTTGAACAGGATGTTTAAAAGTGCGGATTTGCTTTCTGATACAGAAAAAAGAAGTTATGAATACGAACGTGCTCAGTTTCTAAAAAAATATCTCGATCAGGCTGATGTGCTTCTTGATATACACGCAAGTTTTACACCCAACAGCAAACCATTCGCTATTTGTGAAAAAAATGCAAAGGGAATTGTGGAATATTTGCCGGTCGACCTGATTGTTTCTGGTTTTGATCAAATAGAACCAGGTGGGACTGATTACTACATGAATAGCATTGGTAAAATCGGAATTTGTGTTGAGTGTGGATATCTCGGTAATCCAGGATCAACTGAGATTGCGGAGAAAAGCATTATTGCTTTTCTCAAGGCTCGTGACCATCTATCGAACGATCTGATTGCAACAAAGCAATCCTTCATACAGATGTACGATCTATACATGACTAAAAGTAATAGCTTTAAATTATCGAGATCATTCGATGATTTTGAAGAAATCTCAAAAGATCAAGTCATTGGGACAGATGGAGATAAAGAAGTTAGGGCTGAAAAAGAAAGCATTATTCTTTTCGCTCGAAACAGAGAGCAGAATGGCGAAGAGGCTTTTCTTCTTGGTGAAAAGAAAAACAGCCTTGCGTAAAATTGCGCGAGGCTGTTGGTGCTAAGGGGTAACCAATTGCATGATGACCCTACTGCGTGAGATATACTGAACGATTTTTCCGCCCATATTTTTGGTGAGATTACACATCCGAGAGTTATCCATCGTGCGGAGCAGGACACTTCCTTGCTGTTGTTCGCTA
Organism: uncultured Gammaproteobacteria bacterium; assembly: GCA_964349535.1. Classification (GTDB taxonomy): domain Bacteria; phylum Patescibacteriota; class Patescibacteriia; order 2-12-FULL-60-25; family 2-12-FULL-60-25; genus VGLT01. Next base: position 997 of record CAYGGQ010000166.1, read on the forward strand.
AAGACTTGCTTCACGAGTGATTTCCCGATGCCTTTTCCTTGATGAGATGGCATCAAGGCACATTCATCGAGATAAAAGAAGTCTCCATGAAGCGATCGATGCAAACCAGGTGCGTCAAGATGGTGGTCGAGATCTGCGCTCGCAGAAACCTCGTAACCCCAAGCAAAGCCGACGATCTCCTTGTCTGATTGAGCAACGACGCAGATCGGATTTGGCTTCCTCATCTCGCGGTAGAAGTCCGAGACAACCTTATTAGTCGGCCAGCATTCGATCATGAGTACGTTCCTCGACTGCTCTGCGCACTTGGGGCATGTATTGAGAACGGGAGTGCGTGCAAATACACTTTCACACACTGGGCAGAGGAATCCCTCGTTCCAAGGTTCACCGCCAAATGATTGTTGGTAAACCGAAGCGATCGCTCCAACAATTTGCGGTTGCTCGAACGGATTGATCTTGATAATTTTCATTCTCTCTCTCTTTTAAAGAACTGAATTTGCCGTTTTGCTATAGGTAGGCAAACGAAGACCCCCTCCAATCAAGGAGGGGGTTAGCTTCATGTTATTTCCTTTGAAATATAATTAAGACAACCCTCTCCCAGTTTGGATAGAGTTGTGATGATGGAGACGACTAATGATAGTTTTATACCCGCCTTCTTTTCCATTTAGCCATTTTGAGACGCGAGCGACGGTGGTTGAGCTAAGGCCGGTTTTCTCTTCGATCACAGCATAGGGTAATTTTTGAGTAAGCATTTCTGCCGCTTGGAGTCTCTTTCCAAATTCTTCGATTTCTCCTTCTGTCATAAGGTCACGCAAAAATCGCTTGGTTTCGTCAGGTGTTTTGAGTGCCAAGATCGCTTGGAGTAACGTCTTATTTTGCTTGCTGTTCCAGTCCATACC
>CAYGGQ010000167.1:0-1863 GCA_964349535.1 uncultured Gammaproteobacteria bacterium
TGGGCTTTCTCCGCAAACGAAAATTAGTCGTCATGCGAGGAAGAAGCCGTTGGGCGACCTATGTTTTGTCGGATGGCTGTCGACGGGGTTTGATCGGGCTGCCGCCACGCATTGGAGGGTCCTTAGTAGCGAAGAGGCCCAGTGCAGTGCTGAACAGCTCTCCAAAAGTTGGAGGACTCGTCTTTTTTTAGGGAAGGGGATGTTCCCCGCGGACTTTTCCTTTCGACGCTGACCTTGCAGGTCAGCGTTTTCTTAATAATAAAAAGGCTTATTTTAGACATTTTACGATGAACGACTCTTGACAAAAGCCCCTTTTTTTGCTATTCTGATCACTTAAATGATGGGATGAAATACTGTCAACCAAGCAGAAAACTTGGCTGCCGGTATGTCGTCCAGTCATGGTGACTGGATAGGACCTCGACAACCCAGACATGAAAGTGAGGAGCACATGGATCGTGCCACAAGATACACCAACATCGCCTATCGTTGGGCTGGGCTCATCATGCTGTGCGTCCCTGTGGGTACCTTGGGTGTATTGAGATACAACCAGGAATGTGCAGCGGGGGTACGATATGATTGCGCTGCTGTGTACACAGACGCGACCGAGTACTCGATCAGCACGCTGAACTACGCGCAACTGCGGCACTGGTTCAAGCCGAACTATCACTACGTGAACGCTCCGCGTGGCTCGAGGATGTCAACAACGTACCTTTCCAAGACACGCGTCTATGAAGGCAGAATGTTGGAAAACGAAGTATCCGACGAGCGCGTCGACGAATGGTTCGTGTGGCACCTTCGGAACCGGTTGCCGTTCGAGTTCGTACGGATCACCAATCCGTACCTGCTCTCGCGGTGGTGGGACATTCCTGGGCTGGTGTTCATGTTCTGGACCGTGCTCGCCATCGTCTACTTTCGACGGGATATTGGGAAGTATTGCGTGTGGCTTGCGCGGGAGAGCGTGAAAGAGCAGACCGCCTCAAGCACGGAGGGGCCCACCTATCGCCACGCGCCATTCCGGGTTCCCCCGCAGCCGCCCAAGGACTGGCTGGCGCGAGGCCTTGGGTACTCGGTCCCTCTCGGATTCCTCATCGGTGGGTGGATGGTGTCGATCGGAATGCACCCATTTTGGAGTGTCATCGTTGGTGGTGGATTCGCATACCTCGGTTCTGCCATCCTCGCGACCGCGATGCTCTACGTGCTTTTCTGCATGGGCATGGAGACAGGCGCGGCGATCTGGACAGCCAACCTCATGATCGGCTGGGTGCTCATGCTCGCCTGGGCCGCTGTCCTGTTCCTGTCCGTTTCCTTCCTGCTCGTGGTGCATCGGCCGAACGGTTTGGCCGAGCAGCTGACGCGGGGTTTGCAACGGGCCAGAACCCACCTCTGGCGCACGTTCAGCGCCTTCATCAGCGGCCGCTAAACCAACAACTTCAATCAACGCCCTCTACGGTTCTCGTGGGGGGTGTTTCTTATCTCGTCAATTTTGAAACGTATGCTACACTGCCCCCGTTATGCAGCACCTGACTGAAAAAGCCGCCGTTTATTTAAGGCAACTGCTCACCGATTCGCTTCGTCACGATCCGTCTTTGCCGACTCTGGTCATTTACGACGACGAAGCACCACTCGCTAAAATCCTGCTCGCGGCTTACCGTCTTGCGTTACCAGAAGGACGCTTTTTGTCTTTTCACGAGTCTATTCCAGAGCAGATCCGTGCCTCCATTTACGGATTACCCGAAGGAGCGCTTGTTGTTCTCGTGCAGTCGACGAACTTTCGTCTAAACGAGTTTCGTTTTCGGTTGGAGTTGTTCGCGCGTCACCTCAAAACCATTGAACACATTCATCTTGCGCGTCAGACCGATGAGC
>CAYGGQ010000168.1:0-1851 GCA_964349535.1 uncultured Gammaproteobacteria bacterium
TCTATCACAATGATGCGCAAAAAGAATCCGTCGTCGATTCTAAAAAGCGTTTAGAACAAAGTGGACTTTTCAACAAACCAATAGCAACCGAAGTATTGTCGTTTGAGAATTTCTTCAAAGCAGAAGAATACCATCAGGATTACTATAAGAAAGCTTCAGATCATTATGAGCGATATAAAAGAGGATCAGGCAGAGCTGGTTTTGTCGAGGAGACATGGGCAAAAGATGCGGCCATCAAATTTCTGGAAACTGAACAAACAACTTCTATGAAGAAAAGTATTAAAACAGATTACAACTATACCGATGAAGAAATAGCGGAGATGCTCAAGAATCTTGATCCTCTCGCATATCATGTCGTGGCTGAAAACGGTACAGAGTCACCATTCAATAATAAATATTGGGACAATAAGGCAGAAGGAATCTACGTCGATATTGTAACCAAGAAGCCTCTCTTTTCGAGTACTCATAAGTATGACTCCGGTACTGGTTGGCCAAGTTTTTGGAGAACTATTGATGATGATTCTGTAACACTTCATGCAGATAATTCATTGTCTACAACTCGAACCGAAGTGCGAAGCGATGCTGGGCATGTAGGACATGTTTTTAATGATGGTCCTGTAGAAGAGGGCGGTCGTAGGTTTTGTACAAATTCAGCATCACTCTTGTTTGTGCCGAAAGAAGATATGAAGGCTCAAGGATATGAAAAATATCTGTACTTGTTTAGTTAGAAACAAATATAGTTGAAGCAGACGGTAAAAGATATATCCGTTAAAACTACTTTACAGGAGCGGCATCAAATCGTGCCTTGTTTTCAACCATCCATTTCTGCTGATCCTCTTTAGTCTTGCTTGGGTCATTCATCACATCAGCATGAGCTTGCATATAATGTGGCATGAGTGCGTTCATCCACTGTTCGAATGTTTCGCCTTCGGCTGTTACTTCGCATAAATCGCATTTAAGTGTTTTCATATGGTGATTATATCACAAAAACTATTTCTTCCTCGGTCCCCACTGCCAGCGTGGCTTTTCTCCTTTTTTGTAACAGATAAAAATAAGAAGAGCGGTCAGCAAAATAATTGGCAATGCGAAGGTCAGGAAATTACTTCCCGAATCAGGATTTCCTGGAATAGCGTCTTCTCTGGTGAACACGAGCGTCAAGATGAGTGCGATATACAAGAAAATAACTAGCCAGCCCTGCCATTTTGCTGGCGTCCAGCCCCAGCCATAGAGCTTGGCTTTGAACCAATAGCCCTGAGGATTGTCTTTCAAGTAGTTTATGTACTCTTTCATCATTTGTTGTTTCTTTTATCAAATTTTATCACATTTAGGTTTTAAATTCCGTAAGGCAAGAGTGGCGACATAATAAAAACCCGCCGCAGTTGTGCTGCAGCGGGAGAGAAGCCTAACGACGATCCTGCTTGGGTCCCCACATCCACCGCTTTTTTGCGGTGTGCCAGGTACCTCTCGTGGCAAACTGGCCGAGTGAGATGCATTCAGCCGCGACGAGTGGTTGTTGGTTAATCCACGCTTCCAACCTCTCATCTGCAACTATTTCCTCATCGTAGATTGCCCAATCCGACCGGTTGTGCAACTGCCTCCAGTAAAAGCCGAAGTGGAGACAACGGCATTTTTTGTCGGCTGGCGAATTTGAACATAAGGACGGGACACCCAGACACCATGCGACATGTTTACCCTGGGCATCTACCCATTCTGTTTCTAGACATCCTGACTCAGTACGGATCACCATCTTGGCCTCAAGGAGCGCAGTTTTACCACACTCCTCCAACTCTTCGATACTCATCACTACTCCTTTCTGTTTTTAGGCAGAAAGTTTCATTTTGAGCTCTTAAT
>CAYGGQ010000169.1:0-1851 GCA_964349535.1 uncultured Gammaproteobacteria bacterium
CGCGCCCAGTTCGAGCAGACGCTCAGCCAGTAACTTCGCGGTGCGCGGCTCGGCGTTGATCTGCGCGATGCTTGCCTTCTGGGTGGCCTCAGCTTCGGCCTGCGTCCTTTCGAGCGCGAGCATGGCCTGACGCGTCTCCACGTCCTTTTGCTTGCGCTGACGCTCACCCTCACGCTCCAGCTCGTTGCGAGCGGTGAGTGCAGCTTGCGTGGTGTTGGTGATGGTCTGCAGTCCCTGCGCGTCGAAGATGTTGTTCTCACGCAGGTTCTTGGGGTCCGTCTGGTCGAGCTTGGAAATCGTCGAGACCTCCAGGGTCAGGCCGTTGTGGGCCAGATCCGGGGTGACGATCTTGGCGACTTCCTTCACGAACTCATCCCGCTGAGTGTTGAGCTCATCGAGGGTCTTGGTGGCGGCCACAGTCCGCAGGGCGGAAAGCAGCTTGTCCTCGACGATCGAGGCCACGTGTCGGCTATCGCTCATGCTGTCGCCGAAGGATCGAGCCGCGTTCTTGATGTTCTCATCTTCGGGCATGACTCGGACGAAGAACTCGGCCTTGATGTCGGCGCGCAGCTTGTCCTTGGTGATGAGCGCGTCGGGGCCTTCACGAGCCACGAGGAGCTTGATCGTCTCGAGCGTGATCGCTACCTTCTGATGGATGACCGGGATGACGAGTGCGCCACCGTCCTTGATCACCTTCATGCCACCCATGCCGGTTCGAACGAAGGCCTCGGAGGCCTTCGTCTTGACGTACAGACGGGTGACGGTGATGGCGATGGCGGAGCAGAGGCTGATGATCAGACCGAATACGGTCATGATCGCCTGAGAGAATCCCCCAATGGGAATTCCCATGGTAGATGCGATGATCGGACCAGCGATGAGCAAGATGCCGAACAACATGCTGAGAATGAGTCCCATTTCTTTTCTCCTTTTCCGTTTCTTTGATACGGGTTTTACTTCTGTTCCGGAGTGCGGATCGTGGCTGACGACATTGCTTCGACGCGGTAGGCGTTGCGTTCTCCATCGAACTCGATGATGAGCACTTCACGTCCGGCCGGCAGTTCTCCTTCAGGAAGGAAACACGGCAGTTGGTGCAGCCCGTTTCCATGCTGAATTTGAACGAGTCCGTATTTGGTGTCGGTGCTGACGGCGAGCGTGCCGCTAACGCCAAGGAATTCCTCCTTGACCACGGAGTAGGTTTCCGTGGAAGGCATGTACTTGCCGATCAATCGAGCGATACGTCCCGTGAGGGTCAGCGCGACGAACATCGCACCGATGAAGGAGATCCATCCGTAGAGCATGGGTAGCTTCAGAAGAGGCTCCAGCATCAGGTTCAGGATCACACCGGTTGCTCCGAAGAGGAGGGTTGCCGTTGTGATGACGAAGCTGAGGGGTGCCTTGCCGATGCCGAAGAAACCGAGCAGGCGCAGGAAGAAGGGATCGGATCGGTCCGTATCGTGAGCCGTGATGTCCAGAGGGTTTCCGGATGACGCGCCTCGCTCCTGTTCTGTGCCGCCGTGTTCTCCATGGACGTCGTGATCGATGTCATGGTCATGATTGATGTCATGGTCATGATCGAACCCGCCATCGCCAAGAAGGCCGAAGGCGGATCCCACCAGAAAGAGAAAACCTAGAAACAGGCTGACGTAGAAGACCAGCCACTGCGGTTCGAGAAAAGACGTTGCTGTTATCGCGAGCATGGCACTCTCCTTGTTGCGGTTTGTTGTGTAAGTCAGGTGTCAAAAGAACGATAAAGAACCTTAATGGAATTTTTGTTTTCTGTCAATCCACCTTATGGTAAAAACAAAAATCTACGACTATTTCAGTCGTAGATTGAAGAAATTTGGCTATTTT
>CAYGGQ010000170.1:0-1839 GCA_964349535.1 uncultured Gammaproteobacteria bacterium
TCAGATGACCTCGCTTCTCGTGAGCGTGATCGAAGATGGGACGGGCGTCCGTGCCAAAGGCAAGCTCGATCGAGTTGCCGCTGGAAAGACCGGTACCTCGCAATCCAACAAGGATGCGTGGTTCATCGGCTACACGGCCGATCTCATCGCCGGTGTCTGGGTTGGCAACGATCGAGGCAAACCTCTTGCGCCGTATTGGGAGGCCTCCCGCGCCGCGGTGCCTACGTGGACCAAGATCATGCAGGCGGCGCATCAAGGCCGTCCGGTCAATGACTTTGGTTTGCTACCACCGGGGATCACGATCGGCGAAGATGGAGAGATTTATCTGGAAGATGTGCCCTTCGTCGCTCCCGCGACAGACTCTTCTTCGACCGTAACGCCTCAAGAGTCTTATGTTGAGGTCGAGGATGAGGAGTCTGCAGCGCCGGAGGAAGAAGATCCGGTCGTTGAAGACGAAGAGGAATAACTTATGTAACCACCCCGATGACTTCATCGGGGTGGTTTCTTATTTGCTCGAAACCATAAAAAAATGTATAACAGGACAGTCTTTTATGGTTTCTTTGCCCCCCGTGCTTAAGCGCGTACATCTGATCGGTATTGGTGGAATTGGCGTTTCCGCTGTTGCTAAACTTTTGCGTAAGCAAGGGGTTAAGGTGAGCGGGTCGGATGCGACGCGATCAGAAATCACCGATGAATTAAAAAAAGCGGGCGCAGAAATTTTTATCGGTCATGTGGCAGAGCAGGTGCCAGCGGAGGCGGATCTAGTCATCTATTCATCGGCGATACCAGAAACCAACGCTGAACGCGCGGAAGCGCGACGCCTTGGCATTCTCCAGTTGAACAATTTTGAATTTCTCGGGGCGTGGACCGAAGATAAACAGCCGGTGCTTGTCTGCGGCACGCACGGGAAGAGCACGACGACGGCGTTACTGGGTTCAGCCTGTCTCGAAGCGCATTGGGACCCAACGGTCATTGTGGGGAGTCGTGTGCCTTTCTTTCCCGAAGGGAATATTTTTTTTGGTCAGCGCGATCTCGTGATTATTGAAGGGGATGAATATGAACGACATTTTTTGGCCTTTCATCCTTCTGGGGTGATCATCAACAACATCGAATGGGATCACACGGATATTTTTCCAACGCTCGAAAATTTGATTACGGCATTTCGTGATTTGCTTCATCGCGTCCGTGATGGTGGTCTCGTCGTCGCGAATGCGGATGATCCGCGGATTGGAACGCTGATTGGGGAAGAACGGCAGCGATTGGAAGCGCGCAAAGTGCGTATCCGCACGTTCGGTTTTGCCTCTCACGCGGATGTACAGATCGTGGACCATACCCCAAAAGCGGGCGAACAGATGTTTGCTTTGCGCGACGAACAGGGGATGGTTTCGCGATTCGTGCTGCACATTCCCGGCAAGATGAACGTGATGAACGCGGCGGCGGCCATGACCATGGCGTGGTCGCTTGGGGTGCAGACGGAAGCCATCAGGCGCGCCCTTGGTCTTTTTTCTGGCATCTGGCGACGCTTTGAAAAAGTGGCTGACCAAGAGGGCATGACAGTCATATCGGATTATGGACATCATCCGACCGCGGTGGCAGCAACGCTCGCGGCGGCCAAGACCTGGTTTCCTGGTCGTCGTCTTGTCCTTTGTTTTCAACCACACCACCATCGCCGCACCAAAGATCTCTTTTTTGATTTTATTTCGTCATTTGATCTTGCAGACGCTCTCGTGCTCACAGAAATTTATGATGTCGCTGGGCGTGAGGAAGTGCAAGACCAACATCTTTCTTCGCGTGCTTTAGTCGAAGCGGTGATGCGTCATGACGCGGAGCGTCGAGCTC
>CAYGGQ010000171.1:0-1820 GCA_964349535.1 uncultured Gammaproteobacteria bacterium
CTTGCTTGATTGGATTGTTTGCCTCGGCTTATCTTTTTTATACTTATGTCACAGGTGGGCCGATCACCTGCGCGCTCGTGTCGGGCTGCGAGCAAGTGCGCGCATCAAAGTGGGCGTACACGTTCGGCATTCCACGACCGTTCCTTGGGTTAGTCTTTTACGCGGGTCTGTTTGGTCTGTTCGTCGTTCGTGTGACCACGACTTGGCAACCACGACGATTGTATCAGCTCACGATGTTGTTTGCGGCCGTTGGTTTTATTGAATCCGCGTTTTTATTTCTCGTCCAATGGTTAGACATTAAAGCGTTCTGTTTATGGTGTTTAGTCTCTGCGCTCACGGCGGTTGTGATCGCTGTTGTGGCTCCGTTTGATCGCTTGGAAGAAACAAGAGTATTGTCTGCAACAAGGGAGCTCAAGCGTTATTTTTGGATGTTGCTGATTTTTTTACCGTTGGCGTTCGCTGGGTGGATTTTATTGGTACGACCCTCATTGATTTTTGGAAGACCAATGCCGGATGGGTCGCCGACTACAGAAGCATATTCGAAGCCATAAACGGATAAAGTGAGTTGACAGGAAGGGTAAAAAAGAGTACAATTGCCCACTACGTACTGCATGCGTAGTGATTGTATCTCTCAAAACAACAGGAGAACTCAAGATGGAAAAATCACGTCGAGATGGATGGATTGCGCTTGGGTTCTTTGCTTTCATCTCCCTCTTCCTTTCCTCGGGTTTGTTCGTAGATGAGAAGGTTCCGTGTGAAGCCATCCGTAAGTATGGGTATACGGAATGCGTTGTTCAAGAGCGTGCTTGGTTTCTCGCGACGCTGCGAGGTTGCAGCCGTGAGTATGCTGTCCGATTTGATCTGCAGGCGAAGAACCTCCTCGGACAGACAGTCAACCTTTCTGTCTGCGCGCCATGGGCTTTCTTTTACAGAGACCCTGTGATCCTCACGGATCGATAGCTCTTCCACTGTCCCGACACCTCCAGTCTCACTGGATCGTGTCGGGGCGGTTTTTTTGTTTGTCATTTTCCTTCAACTTGGTTACAGTCTTTTGATATGAACATATCCGTGAAACAAGGCAGTGTGCTTGATGCCGCGTGTGACATGCTTGTAGTGCACGCTTTTCAAGGAGGATCGGTGTGGAGTGGAGCGACACAGGCTATTGATAAAGCGTTGGGTGGTTTACTGCAGACGTATGTCAAACAAGAAGGATTTGAAGGGAAGCTTGGCGAGTGGTTGGTGTTGCCGACGTTTGGGAAATGTAAGGCAAAGAAAGTGGCGTTGATCGGGTTAGGGGAGAAGCAGGCGTTTGATTTGGATGCGGTGCGTAAAGTCGGCGCTTGGATCGCGAGACGTGGTCGTGATGGTAAGTCGAAAACAGTTGTGACCGTGTTGCATGGAGCGGGCGTGGCTAATTTACCAGCGCGGGAAGTCGCGGGCGCGTTGACTGAAGGGTTACGTTTAGGATCCTATCGTTTTCATGCGTATAAAGGAAAGCCAAAAAAGGAATCCGAATTACGAGAAGTCATTTTGATGGAACAGGATCGCATAAAAGCGGCAGCCGCGATGCGTGGTCAAGCAGAGGCAGAAGCGTTGTCATCGGCGACGTTGTTGGCTCGTGACTTGGTGAATACACCGTCAGCAGACATGACACCGGCAAAAATGGTTGAGATTGCTAAGTCGTTGGCAAAATCTGGTTCACGTATCACGGCAAAGGTGCTGGATGCAACAAAGATGGAAAGAATGGGGATGCAGGCAGCGTTGGCGGTTGGTCGCGGGTCAATTCATCCGCCGATCGGCATACACCTTGTTTATCATCC
>CAYGGQ010000172.1:0-1741 GCA_964349535.1 uncultured Gammaproteobacteria bacterium
TTTGACCCACGCGATAGGTGCCTGCTCCTGGGCTCACATAGAGTGACGCCGCGTGTGAAGCCTGCGCCGAACCAACCCAACAACCCAGGGCAATAAAAAGAGCGGGGACAATGCGGGTCTTCATACAAAAAAAGAGGTGCGTGTACGACGTCGCCATAACCAACCAACGATGACACAGAGAAGCGCTGTGCCGACTCCGCCCCAACCCCACACAGGCACCTGCGTATACCAAGGACGAATGGCAGGAGGTAACACAGAGACTTGTCTACTTCCTAAACGATCAACGGCTCGAACAGAAGTATAACTTTTCAAAGTTTGATCCATCAAGAGCGCGGGGCTTGCTACACGACGCCACTCCCCCTTCGCTGGATCCCTGCTTTCTTTTATCTCGTAATAGTCGATGCCGGACTCTTTGTCTTGCGTTGCAAACACAACAGCCCATTGGTTTTCAAAAATCGATGGATCCCGCACAAGCGCCATCGTGAACGGTTCTGGTGGAATCGCGTCAAAGGCGAGTGGGACAGTCGGAGATGCAACGGCACCAGCCGCTAAAATTTGAACGCGCATAGGCGTGGCAATCTTGAGCGTCGCGGGCGTCCCTCGCCCATCGCTCAACAGGACCTGACTGTCTTTAACGGATAGGCGTACCGTCCCTTCGGAAATCGCACGCATGCGCAACGTGTACAAAAACGCGTTCTCTTCCGTGATACCTCCGGGTGTCATTCCCGCAAACGGAATTGTGCCTGATACGACAGGCGATACACGTGGTGTATCGAGCCAAAACGTGATGAAAGAGCCCCCATCACGAATCTGCTCCACCTGTAAAAGATCGGCGGGGAACACAACCACTCCTTGAATCGCGTTCACCTCTTGCTTTTCTGTATTCAAGCGCAACGTCACGTCAAACTCCTGACCAGCAGACACACGGATTTCGGCGGGATCGAAGATAAACTGCGCGGCATCGACCATCAAGGGAACCCCCATAATACCGACACCGGCCAAGAGGAAAATGAAAAGGAGAGATCGAAAAAAATTCGTCATATGTTTAGCCTGTCCAGTAGTAAGCCATGATACTGAAGTCTACCAGATTAATAGCCCCATCCCCATTCAAACGTTCAATTTCGATCACCTTGAATGCGTCACTCAACGTACGCTTATACCAAAAAGCGGCAATAGAAAAATCGACAAGATTGATGCGGTTATCACAGTTTAAATCTGCCTTACGACACCCAGGTTTTGTGGGAGGTTTGATGATAGCGCCTACGCTTGTGACGGCAAACGCAACCGGCGGACTATAAGCACTGTATTCATTACTTACGAGGAGCCCCGCTTTTGATTGCGCGTCATGCGTACCCTGGTCTAATGGTGTCGTATCCAGGTTATACAGATACGCGCCCGCCTCATCCGCGTTGACTTTTCCAAAGAATTCTTGCTCCGAGTGTACGGCAATGGTGACCTCCGCTGATGGAACGCTTTGGCCAAAAATAGCTAACGTGTCCCCTCGTGCGACTAACTCTTTATCCACATCAATCGTTGGAGATATAAAAATGCCGCTCACAACCGTCGTCGCACCGACGGTCACCGTAATCGGGAATGTAAACAAGGCCGATCGCCGTCCTCTTCCATCGAGCCCATACAACGCGAACTGATACTTTCCGGCAGCTAAATTAGTAAGCGCGACCTGAAATTTTGCGTCTGGTCCCGCAATCGTGCTTGCAGCGATCTGACCGTCCTTTAACAC
>CAYGGQ010000173.1:0-1704 GCA_964349535.1 uncultured Gammaproteobacteria bacterium
GGTGAGGGGCTCGCGGATGGGCCGCAAAACAAGAGCCACGCCCTGAATCCAAGGGGCGACGCGGTAGGCAATTTGAGCATGATTCGGCAGCGCAAGCGATTTCGGCAAGATCTCCCCAAAAACCAGTGTCAGGGCTAAAGGGACTCCGATCTTCAGAGCCCAGCTTTGAAAGGGATCAAAAATCGTCGAAACTGTGTTCTGGATCAAAATATTGGCCAAAATATTCAACATCAAAATCGTCACCAGGACGTCGCGCGGCCGCTCCATCAAGCGCCCAATCAATATAAGTCTGGAATCCAGCGCGCTGCGATACGATTTGACGGTCAACGGCGAAAGAGAAAACAGAGCGGTTTCGGAACACGAAAGAAAGGCCGAAAGGAGGATCAAAGAAACGAGAAAAAAAATCATCTCTTGAAATGTACTTTAAGAAAGCCTTCCGGCACAACCCCTAAATCGCGCATTAAAATCATTTCTATCCAAGCCGGATCAGTTTGAGAGGCGATGCGAAGCTGGAGATCCTCTTTGATTTGGAGGGCCCTCCATTTTTCTTGTTCCATCTCCTCCAATCTCGCAGCCAAAAGATGGACCGCACTTTGTTTCTCTTTGAAAAAATGCAGGTGCACCCCACAAGCAACAGTGCAAAAGGCAACCACCCACCAGTTCCGGCCCCAAAAAGACATCTCCATCTCCCTATGCCTTATGTATCAGTTTTTCTAAATAGTTGGATAGGTAATTTCCATTTGCTTCATATACTTCCCCTTCCGGTCCGCATACGAGATCTCGCAGGGCTCATTAGCCAAGAAAAAAAGGACCTGAGCCAGACCTTCACCTGCGTAAATTTTTGCAGGTAAAGGAGTTGTATTTGAAATCTCCAGTGTTACGTACCCTTCCCATTCAGGTTCAAAGGGGGTGACGTTCACGATGATTCCGCACCGTGCGTAGGTCGATTTTCCAACGCAGAGGGTCAAGATGTTCCGCGGAATGCGGAAATACTCGACGCTTCTTGCCAAAGCGAAAGAATTAGGAGGGATGATGCAAATCGATCCGCGGATATCTACAAAGGCGTCTGCACAGAAATTTTTCGGGTCGACGACCGTGCTGTGGACGTTCGTGAACACTTTGAATTCTTCGGCCACGCGGAGGTCGTATCCATAGCTCGACAGGCCGAAACTGACGAGCCGCCTTCCGTTTTCCTCTTTCACTTGGCGGTCAATAAAGGGGTCAATCATCTTGTGCTTCAGTGCCATTTGACGAATCCAGCGATCTGAACGGAGTGCCATAGCTTATCGGGGGGTTGACTTTTGGGGATCAACCTTAGGTATAGCTTTTCAAATGGTTTTCTTGCTACAGTTTTTTCATATGACGGATGCGTTTATCGAATCTTCTTGGGCAAAACCCGATGGCCCTTTTGAAAATCCCCTTCGGCCCCAACAAATCAGTGAATTCATCGGGCAAGAAGCGGTCCGCACTCGCCTGAACATTTTTATCGAAGCGGCGCGGAGCCGCAAAGAAGCGCTTGGCCATTGTCTGTTTTCCGGGCCTCCGGGACTTGGCAAAACGACGCTTGCGCATATCATCGCAAAGTCGATGGGGACGCAACTCAATGTCACATCGGGCCCCTCGATTGAAAAACCGGGCGATCTTGCCGGCGTTTTGACGAATTTAAAATTCGGCGATATTCTTTTTATCGATGAGATCCACCGG
>CAYGGQ010000174.1:0-1689 GCA_964349535.1 uncultured Gammaproteobacteria bacterium
TCAAGATCAACCAGTTCATCCTGCATCCGTTTTAAGGCTGCGGCGGTGACGTGGTAGGGAGCGTGTCGATCCTCTCCGGGTTTTAGAAGTTGTGCTCGACGAGTGGGGACACGCATAGGTTTCCTAGACATCCTAGGTGTTCGGCTTGGAAGGTTCAAGCCTTAGTAAGGTTGTAGAGAGTGGCGTAGTACGATATTCTCCAATTATTGTTATGTCATCTCAGATGGAAATAGCGGTTTTTGGTGGTGGGTGTTTTTGGTGTACGGAAGCCGTCTTTTCGAGTTTACGAGGGGTACAGGCGGTTGCACCGGGTTATGCGGGTGGAACGATTGAACATCCAACCTACGAACAGATATCGACAGGAAAAACGGGTCATGCCGAAGTCATTCGTATTGAATTTGATCCGGCCCAAATTCGTTTTGAAGATTTACTGACCGTCTTTTTTGCGACGCACGACCCAACGTCTCTCAATCGTCAGGGGAATGATGTCGGAACACAGTACCGATCTGTTGTTTTTTACACGACAGACACGCAAAGAGAAAAAGCGGCAGCCGTGATCAAGGAGATGGATGAGTCGGCTGAAGGGAAGCCTGTAGTAACGGAGGTGGTACCGCTAAATGTTTTCTATCCAGCCGAAGATTATCACAAGCGCTATTACGAAAATAACCGCGCACAGCCATATTGCCAGATTGTCATCAATCCCAAGGTGCAAAAGGTGAAAGAAAAGTTTGCTCAATTTTTAAAAACTCAAGTCTAATATGTTTGATGAAACGATGAAGCATGAGGAGGAGCTCTCTCCTGAATTGTTTGAAGTGGCCCGACAGAAGGGAACCGAACCGCCGTTCACGGGCAAGTATTGGGATAGTCACGAACAAGGGATGTATACATGTGCGGTTTGTGGATCAGAACTGTTTTCTTCAGACACGAAGTTTGATTCTGGAACAGGGTGGCCTAGTTTTACGGAACCGACAAATTTGCAGAACATTGAGTTAAAGGTGGACGAAGATCTTGGAGTCCGACGTACGGAGGTAACCTGTAAACAATGCGGTGCCCATTTAGGTCATGTGTTTGATGATGGGCCGCGTGACCAAGGGGGAAAACGCTATTGTATTAATTCGGTGTGTTTGGATCTAAAAAAGAAGCACTGATCGTTTTTGATCAGTGCTTTAGAGGGGGGACTCGACGAGGATGTGATCCTCGGCAGACCAAGGGGGATAGGTCACGATGCGGACGCGGGTAGCGTTGCCCGTGGCCCAGTGCGTCACATGGGGAATGACCAAAAAGCGGTCGCCGGGGAAAAGAAGATGCGGTCTGCCATCGGTATAGAGGCAGAGGATGCCTTCTTGCACGTAGTAGACCTCAACGGTTTTGTGGTGGACGTGCGGCGCGGAACGCGTGATGAGCGCAATCGCTTCACCGTGCTGATCCAGCGTCGCAAGTTCAATGATGACTTCGAGGGGATTCTGTTCAGGAAGAAAGATAAGGGGGCGATCGGGGAACTCTCTGCGCAAACGCTCGATGGCTTCTTGCATCATTTGGGTCTCCAAAAAAAGAACGTCGTTATTATGCGATAAGCTCGTGAAATGTCAAGAGGGAAAAATGTGGGATGAACTACCCCGCAGCAGAGCTGACGTGGTATCCCTCCTCTGTCGTCCTGAGCGTAGCGATAGCGGAGTCGAAGGATCTTGA
>CAYGGQ010000175.1:0-1687 GCA_964349535.1 uncultured Gammaproteobacteria bacterium
AAAAACAAAAATCTACGACTATTTCAGTCGTAGATTGAAGAAATTTGGCTATTTTTGGCTCTATTTTCCCCCGTGGCCAATAGCGGTGTTAAGGGGCACCTGCTTTTTGCACAAAGGGCAGTCTTTGGCTGGCCAACTATCTAGCACTAGATCAAACAGGCATTCCAGTCGAAAGAGACCTCCGAGATCTTGAGCGGTTACTCCTCCTCGGTTGAACAGCGCACCCACACCAACGACAATTCCACCAGCCGCCCGAACCGCGTCAGCGACTTTGCGTACGGAGCCGCCGGTTCGGAGAACGTCTTCAACTACGAGCACGCGTTTACCAACCACAAGCTCGTCATATCCACGACGAAGCGCGAATGTTTCCCCGACTTTTTCGGCGTACAGGGCGAGCACCTCATCTTGTTGGTTGTGACAACCAAGAGAGAGGATCCGCGCGACGTTCTGTGCAAGGATTGCTCCACCGGTGACAGGTCCGACCACGGCTTCTGGATTGAAGCGTGCGAATCGATCGGCGAGTTCAAGACAAACACTAAGTGTTGCTCGCGTGTGGGGTAGCAGCGCGTCTTTGTTGATATAGACGCGGCCATGGTCGCCATCCGTGTAGCAAAAGTGTCCCTCTGGAAAAACACCAAACTGATGAAGTTGCGTGAGTAGCGCCTGTTCGTTGAACATGGTCAGCCTCCCATGAAAAAGAACCATCGCCAGTGTTCCACGGCTTAGGTGGCAGTGCAAGCTTTGCCCATCACGGTCAGCCTGTTACGATAGTCTCAACATGATTATTCCACCTGTCGCGATCGCGGTACTTCCTGTTCTTTCTACCCTTTTAGGCGGTTATATTGTCTACGCATGGAAAAAAGATTTGCATCCGTGGTTATCGTTGTCGGGAGGTATTGTATTAGCCGTAGCTTGTCTGGATTTGTTACCCGAGGCGCTTGAACAAGGCGCGGCGCAAGGGGTTCCGATCGTTTACTTGACGGCAACGGTACTCGGCGCCATTTTACTATTTCATGTTTTAGATAAAACATTGTCATTTCACGCGCATCACGAACATCCGCATGGAGAGCCGAGTGAACCTTGTGAGAACGATCGTCATCAAAAGACACGGACATGGATTCGAGCATCGAGTTTGATTTTGCATAGTTTGCTTGATGGGGTCGCGATCGGTGGAGGGTTTGCGGTCGATGTTCATTTGGGGGTCTTGGTGACATTGGCTGTCGTGATGCATGATTTTTCTGATGGCATGAGCACGGTGACAATTTTGAAGCATGGGTTAGGTCACAAACATCGAGCGATTTTGCCGTTTCTCGCTTTGGATGCCTTCGCACCGTTTGTTGGTGTCTTCATTGGTTCGGTTCTCGCCCCGCGAGCCGCCACGATCGCCTATCTGTTAGCCGCCTTCGCTGGATTTTTTATCTTTTTGTCTTTATCCGAGCTATTGCCGCAGGCACATCAGGGACAGCGATCCCATCGATCGACGCTGCTTCTCACGCTATGCGGGATTGGGATTGTTGTTTTTATTCGGTCGTTTGTGGCGATTTAGACCCACCTATTAGAACCTCCTCTTAGAGTAAGAGGAGGCAGGAGGAGCTACTCTGTGAGCGGGATCATAACAGCCCAAGCCCGATCATAACTCCCCCTAACCTTCGGCTGAGCTCAGGTCGAAGCCCCCTCTTATCTTAAG
>CAYGGQ010000176.1:0-277 GCA_964349535.1 uncultured Gammaproteobacteria bacterium
GAATTCACGCGTGAGGTGATTGAAAAAGGTCTTGTGAAATAGAACTCGAACTGAGATCTGCGCGGCGAAATTGTTTCAGATGAAACGAATATTTCTTCACTAAGTCCTCTCACCTGAACAACTTGGTGTTTCATCTGAAACGTTTGTCAGGCATCTCACAGGGCCGCTTATGAAAAGAGACACGGTGGGAAAACTAGGAGAAGAATTGGTCGAGAGGTTTCTTGTGAAAAGAGGGTACTCAATTCTCGACAGAAATTTTTGGAGACCGTGGGGCGAG
>CAYGGQ010000176.1:287-1669 GCA_964349535.1 uncultured Gammaproteobacteria bacterium
TCGATATTGTTGCATCGAAAAAAAGTAAGATTCACTTTGTGGAAGTGAAAGCCTCATCCGGAATAGTGGGGAGGGAAGGTGTTACACACGAAACACTTACAAAACTCTCGACGCGAGAAAAGGCGTTGACATATGTGCGCTCAGGCCTTAGGAAGGATCGCTTTAGACCGGAAGATCATATAAATAGCCCTAAAATAAGGCGTTTGCGGCGTATCATTCAGACGTATCTCACTTTGAAAAACGTTTCAGATGAAACAACTTGGCAGTTCGATGTGGCCACAGTCCTATTGGACGGTCACACCAAGAAAGCAAAGATAGAATATCTTGAAGAGATTCCACTCGCATAACATAAAGGACATGACCTATATGATATGTCCTTTAAGAAATGTCCTTTAGAAAATAGCGGCGTGTTGTGTTAGTATCGTTTGGTCGTCAGCACAGTAAGTATCGGGGCGTAGTGTAACGGTAGCATTCATGCTTTGGGAGCATGCGGTCCGAGTTCAAATCTCGGCGCCCCGAATGAAAAAAGATTTTTGTACGATGTACCTCATCCGGCATGGTGAGACGGAGTGGAATCGAGATCGAATCGTCATGGGGCACATGGATGCTCCACTAACTGATACAGGCATCAAGCAGGCAGAGGAGCTTGCAGCGGTTCTGCGGCCGGTTGCATTTGATGCTGTGTACTCTTCGGATTCAGTTCGGACACTACGTACTGTTGAAGTCTTGATCAAAGACCGTAACCTCGTCATACAAAAATCAGCACAGTTGCGTGAGCGACACTTTTCTCGTTTTGAGGGTGTGCCAGTGGACACATTCGTTGAGCAAAACAAAGAAGCATTTGCCGCCCGAGATGCGCTTCCCGAGGTAGAACGTTGGGGGTTCGAAGTTGGTGGTTGCGTAGAAAGTGACGCTTCTTTAGTGGGCCGGGTTATATCTACGCTACAGAACATTGCTTCAACTCATGTAGGAAAGACTTTGTTGGTGGGTACTCATGGGGGACCTATACGATTTTTGCTCATTAAGCTGGGGTTTGCACCCTATGGGTCGCTTCCGCCGGGTTCCTTCAAGAATGCCGGATACATCGTAGTGGAATCTGACGGAAGGGAATTGGCTATAAAGGAGGTAAACGGCATACGAAAGGATGAAAATCATCGTTAACAACATGGCTGTAACATACGAAGAGCAGGGAAGCCTGCCTGCGCAGGCAGGCGGCCCTGTTATGCTCCTTTTGCATGGTTGGAAGGACGATTTGCATACTTTTAACGAGTTGGCACCATTTTTGACAGGCTTTCGTTTGGTACGGATCGATTTTCCCGGATTTGGAGGGAGCGAGCTTCCCAAGGAAGCATGGTCTACAGGGGAGTATGCTCGCTTTGTGG
>CAYGGQ010000177.1:0-1667 GCA_964349535.1 uncultured Gammaproteobacteria bacterium
TGCTGACCAACAGCAAAACGTCACAAAATCGTATCCGTCGTTACTACCGACGTGAAACAGAGGTCATTCACCCACCAGTGGACGTCAGCATCATTCCGGTCGCAACCGGACCGGGCAACTATTGGCTAGCGGGTGGGCGACTCGTTGCGTACAAACGCTTTGATCTTGTTGTGAGCGCTTTTGCTAAACTTGATCTTCCTCTCAAAGTGTTTGGCATCGGTCCAGAACTCGAAAAACTTAAACGCCTCGCTGGACCAAACACCGAATTCTTAGGACGCGTTGATGAGAAGGTCAAACACGAACTTTTTCAACACGCCATTGCTTTTTTCTATCCGCACGTCGAAGACTTTGGTATCACCGCTGTAGAAGCTATGGCCGCCGGACGACCCGTGATCGCCTACCGTGACGGGGGTGCGACAGAAACGGTTATTGATGGCGTCAGCGGACAATTTCTCGACGCTCAAACCAGGGAAGCGATCGAAAAAGCTGTGCGCGACTTTGACCCATCTCGCTACAACCCTACCCTCGTTCGCCAAGTCGCCGAGCCATTTGCCAAACATCTCTTTCAAGAAAAAATGCGCGAGGTGATTCGTAAAGCCATGGAAAAAACATGACCATCCTGTTTGATGCTCGACCGCTAGTCGACCCTCTTGCTGGCGGTGTGACGCGTGTCGCCCTCGGCCTCTTACCAGCCCTCGCGAAGACGCTCAACGAACACAAACTCCTCTTTGTCACCACGGGCTCACAAAAGCAGACTCTTCCTGTCTCCCCACACGAACACCTTGCGACCCCTAACAAGCTCTGGAGCCTCGCTTGTTGGCTTGGTTTGACATCCCTTGATCGTACCTTCCGCCATCATAAACCCGATTTTCTTTTCTTAACCAATCTCGGCTTTGTAGGTCGTCCTCGTATCCCCTATGCCCTAGTTGTTCACGACCTCTCTTTCTTAATTGAACCACGATGGTTCTCGCTTAAGTCTCGTCTGTGGCATAGAGCTGTTCACGCCAAACGATTAATCAAAGAAGCCGCTGTCCTCTTTGCCGTCTCACAAAGAACAAAAGATGATCTCATTCGTTGCCTCAACATTCCTGCGGACCGTGTGACGGTTATTCCTCTCTCCGTTTGTCATTCCTGCACCCCCCTTTGTCATTCCTGCGAAGGCAGGAATCCATCCCCTCAATCTTCCAATCTTCCCCCAATCGAATCGACCCATCCTTCTCTTACCAACCGTCGTTTTGTCCTCGTTCTCGGTGCTGCTGACCCAAGAAAAAACGCCACATGCGCGATAACCGCAGTCCGAGAATTACAGAAAAATTCTGAATTTAAAGATGTCTGTTTGGTATTGGTTGGTATAAAAACAAAATCCCTTCTTCCTTCGACCATTGTGGCGGCACAATTCATTGTGCCCGTCGATGCTCCTACAGGCATGATGAATCATGCCCCCACAATAAATCTCGACCACCCATCCGACACCGAACTCGCCTGGCTGATGAAACATGCCTCCGCCTTCCTCTATCCAAGCTGGTACGAAGGTTTCGGCCTCCCCCTCCACGAAGCCGCCCTCTTTGGCACACCTTGCATCGCTTCCACGGCAGGCGCCCTTCCCGAAACCGCCCCTGCTGGCACCCTCTTTGCCCCACCGTCAAAACCACATCTTTGGGTAGAAG
>CAYGGQ010000178.1:0-1639 GCA_964349535.1 uncultured Gammaproteobacteria bacterium
GACCGACAAACAGGTCCCTCACCAAACACCCCGCATACCAAACCAACTTTGGCACATGTTTCCATTTAAGAACGGTCCATGCCAAGCTTTGTCGTTTATCTTTACTGTCGCAAAATTGATCTAAAAACGTGTCTCGTTCCGCTTCAATGACGCGATACATGGCCGTAAACGTGCGGTCACGTTTCATCATGTCCCAGATCATGCGATAGCGTACCTGCTTGCGATAGTAACCTAAAAGATCATCGTGTTTATTGATCGCTGGCAGTAGCTGCTGAAGCGCCTTTTGATCCCCCTCAAGAAATCGTGGAATGAGCTTTGCCGCTTCCTTCCCAGCGATGATCGCGCCCTTGATTCCATCCGCAGCAAACGCCCCACAAAAACCCGCAGAGTTGCCCAACAACAAAACGTTATTCTTGTAGATCTTCTTCAACGTCCCTCCAATCGGAATCAGACTCCCAAACACATACCCAGGCGCATCGATCGAGCCATCAACCGTGACGATCTTTCGATCCAAAAGAATGCGCAAAAACTTTTCCATCAATTCCTTGGCCTCGCCACGATCAGCCATCAACTTCGCTAAACCAATACGAAAGGCCTTGCGACCATCAACGACCGTGGGCGACAACCAGCCTCCATACCCCAAAGAAAACTCCCCAAACCAAAAATGATAAATCGTCTGCGCCGGATCAGGCCCAAGCAAAACATCACCAAAAAAGACCTGTTCATATCCAAAAAGGAAGCAGGTGTTTTTATCTAAACCAGAAACACTCGACGCTACTTTAGACATCGCGCCATCCGCTCCTACTAAAAACCGCGTCTCTATCTCCTCTACCTTGCCTTGATTCAAGATCTTTACGGTTCTGATCGGATCTCCTTCCGCACCCATAAACGCCGTCGCCATGCGCAATGTCACGTTTGCTGGCAACGTATCCGCCATGTGTTTTACAAGCGCCTTCGTATCGGTTTGATAAATCCATGGCTCGCGCGTTTTGGTCGTGGAAACAAAATAATCATCAAAGTTTGGCGCGACGACACAGATCGAAGTAATCGGATTGGTGATGAAACGATCAATCTCTAGGAATGATCGAAAGGCCTCCCGTGTCCGTTCGGTGATGAGGCCCGTCGACTCAACTGAAGAACCCGCCTCTGGCTTTGCGTCGACAATAAGAACGCGCAACGTTGAAGGAAGATGACGTGCCAACGTCAACCCAGCAAAGCTCGCCCCAACAATCACGACATCATAGGCTGGCATAGTAAAAATCAGCTTAAACAAAGAACCTGTTGACGACAAGCGGATGAACAGGAATAGTAGGCCTACCAAATTCCTGTACACAACAAGGAGGCTCCATGTCCGAAAACATCGTACATGCCAACAACACCTTTTTCCTCACGTGGGTGACTTCATTCGTCGGATTCCTCCTCGTCATCGTATTCATGATCGTGGGACGCAAGCGTACCAGCGTCGCCGATCAAATTCCGTACGTCAGTGCACTGTTTCTCTTCACCACCTCTTTTCTCTCTTGTGCCGCCTGGTGCATGTTGCCGTAGTGCAACAAACACAAATCTCACGCAGACAGCTTCCACGCTGTCTGTTTTTTTACGAAAGCGCAACAAGAATCGCTCCGATCGTGACAAAAAT
>CAYGGQ010000179.1:0-1635 GCA_964349535.1 uncultured Gammaproteobacteria bacterium
ATGACGCGGAGCGTGGAGCTAAGCGTGTCGTTGAGTATGCGTCGAATCCCGCGGAATCCTTGGTAACACTCAAACGCTGGAAGACCAAAGGGGATGTGTTGCTCGTGATGGGCGCCGGAGATATTTATAAAATCGCGAAGCAGGTTTTGGATTCTTAATTCCTCTCCTTACGAAGGAGAGGTTAGGTGAGGTTATGTTGTCACTCTCTCAAGAAAAAATTGATGCGTATCGGCGTTTGATCGTGTCTGTCACGGAACACGAGCCTATGGCGCGTCATACCAGTTTTCGGATTGGCGGTCCGGCGCGTTTGTACGTTGTCGCAAATTCTTCGGATGCGTTAGTCCATGCGGTTGATGCGGCGCTGAAGGTGGGGATCCCTTGGTATGTCTTTGGCGGTGGGTCAAACCTGTTAGTTGCAGACGAGGGTTTTGAAGGGGTGATGATTCAAGCTGCGAATCGTGGATTTGAAGTCAAAGGCGAACAGGTCCACATGGAAAGTGGTCTTTTTTCTGTGCTTGCGGCACGAAAGACGGTTGAGGCGGGTCTCACGGGCTTTGAATGGGCTATCAGTTTACCTGGAACCATCGGTGGAGCGATTTATGGAAACGCAGGTTGTTTTGGTGGAGAAACAAGAACGCATCTTGTCGCCGTCGATGCGTATCGCGTGCAGGATCAGAAGCGCGTGACGTTGACGAATCAGGAAGCTGCGTTCAGCTATCGAGATAGTTTATTCAAACAGCAGCCGCATGTAATTCTAGGTGGAACGTTTGTTTTTGAACGGTCTTCGGATATCGCGAAGTCTCGAGCCCGTCTCGAAGAAATTTTGCAAGCACGAAAAGAGGAACAGCCGGTTGGCTTTGTGAGCGCGGGCTGTGTGTTTAAAAATGTGATGTTAGACGACAAGGGCAAGGTAGACCTTCTGTCGCGCTTATCGACTTCGCCAGCATTCGATCACGACTCTGGCACGCGTGTCGCCGCTGGATGGTTAGTGGAACAGGCGGGTTTGAAGGGGCTACGCGTTGGTGAGGTGGAGGTGAGCCAGAAACACGGTAATTTCTTTTTGAGCAAAACAACGGCACGAGCGGCAGATGTGATGGTGCTTGCAACACAAGTGAAACAAGTGGTGCGTGAGAAATTTGGTGTTGATCTGCATGAAGAGGTGCAATTTGTGGGGTTTTAAGGGGTTGCTCCACAGCATCGTCGCTGCTAAAGTGGAAGCATATGATTATCAACATCAAACACCACGGTATTGAGCTGACGCCGGCGATTAAGATGTATGCAGAAGAAAAGATGAGTACGTTGCAAAAGTACTTTGCCTCTATTCGTTATATCGACGTGGAGGTTGGGATGAGCACGCACCATCATCACAAGGGGGAGATTTTTGAGTGTAAGGCCGTGGTGCAGATCGGAGGCGAGGTCATTCGATTAGCAAAAGAGGCAGAAGATCTTTATAAAGCGATTGACAAGGTGCGTGATCATTTACGCATCGAACTTGCCGATTTAAAAAAGCGGTTGGAAGATCGGTCTACAGGCAAGGGTGCTTAATGACCCGACTCAATTTTAGGTCACTTCAAAACTCAAATCTAGTTTTTGTGCTACGCGCCCCATAAAAGATTCCATGCGATAACAACGAGA
>CAYGGQ010000180.1:0-1634 GCA_964349535.1 uncultured Gammaproteobacteria bacterium
TTGATGTTTCTTATTTTAAGAACGATTTAGCCAGTCTATTGTGGCTTTTTCTGTTTATCTGCGTGTTGAGGAAGAGGAGAGACGTTGACGAAAAAGCGGTTTTCTAGCACACTCGGCACATCATTCGCGCATTCTTCTTATGGCTTCTACTTCCGAAATCAAAAAAGGCGTCGTGATACGGGATCCTCAAGGATTGTGGGTCGTGGTTGAGTTTCAGCACGTGAATCCAGGCAAGGGTGCTGCCTTCGTCCGTACACGAATCAAGAACATTCAAAGTAATAAGGTGTTGGAAGTAACATACAAAACATCTGAAAGTATCGATTTGGTTGATGTGGAACACCGACGCATGCAGTATCTTTATCACGATGCCACCGGCTACACGTTTATGGATAACGCGTCGTATGAACAGGTGACCATGAACGATGAAGATGTCGGTTCGCAAGGCCAATACCTACGCGAAGGCATGGAGGTGAATATCACGACCTACGAAGAGCGTCCGCTTGCGTTAGAACTACCGCGCAAGATGACCTTCAAGGTCATCACGACGATGGACACCGTTGCTGGTAATACGGCCGGCGGCAACGTCACCAAAGAAGCCGAAGTCGAAGGCGGCATCAAAACCCGCGTCCCATTGTTTATCAAAGAAGGAGAGAATATCATTCTAAACACAGAGACGGGAGAATACGTTGAACGCGCGTAAGTTGGTTGAGCATTTTTAGGATCGCAAGCCGCGATGGCGGAATTGGTATACGCACTAGCCTTAGAAGCTAGCCCTCGCAAGAGGTTGAGAGTTCGAGTCTCTCTCGCGGCACCACGTAAAAATGGCAGTTTTATACTGCTATTTTTGTTGCCATTCACGTGGCAGGCCAAAGCCCCCTCTTACACTAAGAGGGAGAGTCTGATCTGGATTTTATATTCAAGTATTGACGAAATACTAGCTTTTCCATAACATCATCTAGTTCTTTCAATAGAAACCTTCAACCAAGGAGGTCTGTCATGGAGTTACGCGAACGATTTCGTGGTGCTTTGCTTGGGGCTTGTCTGGGTGATGCGAGTGGGTCTGGCATCGAGTCGTTGCCACACGCCTATCTGCGTGCGCTGAACGATGGCCGTGGCTTTGAACCTTTCCTTTCACCACCAGATCGATGGCTTCCAGCGACGATCTGGGCAGGATACGAAGGGGTCTTTCCCGAGTGGGCTCGGAAAGTACGGGAACTCAATCCTGGAGACACGACGGATGATTGGCAATTGACGGTTGTCTGTGCCGAATCGTTGATCTCGAGTCGTGGATGGGAAATAGAAGACTGTGCCATGAGGCACGTGGAAGCGATGCATCAATCGGATAAGGGTTGGGGCGGAACGACCCGTTCCGCTGTTATCGAAATTCGTGATCATAAGCGGCGGCCGTACGATCTTCCAAACAACATGGGTCGTGGCAATCGACCGTTGATGACGATCGCGCCGCTAGGGCTTTTTATTTCCCTCCGTACGCATGCACGAGAACACGAGGCGCAACGGACCTGCATGGCGCACAGTTTTTTGACCCATGGGGATCCGAGAGCGGGGATTGCTGCGTATGCCGCCGTGCTTGTCTACGAAGCGGTGTTTCGTTCCGCGATCACCTCTTTTCAAGA
>CAYGGQ010000181.1:0-1627 GCA_964349535.1 uncultured Gammaproteobacteria bacterium
ATAGCAATCAAATTCAAGAAAGCACGAAACTTGCGGATTTTACCAAACACGTAATTCCCGATCGCATCGCAGATCAGATACAAAAATTGATGCGGATCAAAAAACTGGTTACCGTTCCCATTACCACGAAATCCAGTCGCGTGGCAGGAGCACTTATTTGTCCTTTTTCTGTTGATGAAATTTTACCTGAACAAATTTCTTTGATTCAGACTTTCGCGCGCCAGCTTGGTCTAGCGTTTTCAAATATCTTCGCCTTTGAGCGTCTTGCACAAACCTACAAAAAGAATTTTGACGGAATAGCGCCAAACGAGGAAACAATTCCTTCCGTAAAATTTACCTTACGCCTCACACCGCAACAAATCAAAAAACTCGAGCAGGAATCAAAACTCAAAAAGAAAACAAAGGCAGAATTAATCCGCGATCTCCTCGACAAAACGGCTTGACAGCCGTTTTTGTTTACTGTACTCTCCTGCCGGCCAAGACACCTCGAATCCCCGAGGTGGCTCTAGCGCCACCGCACCTTTATTTATTAAGGAGGCCAGATGCTCAAGCGACTTTTCAAGGGATTTCGGCTACTGGAGAAGAATGAAGGCTCACTCCCATACATCCTTCCTTTCTTCGCCATCATGTTCTCCGGCATTGGATCTCTCATGATCTTCGTGACGGGCAACGTTCCCCGCATCCCCAGTATCATCTTCGGCACCTTCTGCGTGATGATGGGAATCGGCTTCTTTATCCTCCTCGTCGCCCTGTGTTGGAAGCATGGCAACGGAAAAGAAGGTGGCGATGGAAAGGCTTCGTGACAAACTCCAAACGTACTTTCGCCAGGATCCAGCTGATTTCCTCTTCCCGTTCGGTATTTCGGGTGCTGGTTTCTTCATCCTGACGGTCCTGCAGCGAATCCGTGAGAGCGACATTGTCTGTCCCACTACCGCACTGAACGTGATGGGCTGGACGTTCTGGGGAATCGGCGCCGGCATGCTCACCATCTTCTACTGGAGATGCTTTCGCTGGGACCAGCACGTCAACAAGCCCCTTCCACGCAAACGGCAACTGGTGTGGAGTGTCTGGTTCACTATGACAGCACTCGGACTGTTTGTTATGTTCCAGTTTCTCCGCGAAATGAGCCCTCAAGAGTTTAAAGTTACGATCGAGGGCAATCGAACGGCCACCGTCACGATACAAAGATACATAGGTAATATAAGGGCTGGATGCGTCGAACTGCCATTGACCCAGGGAACTCCACCGAACGCCGTGATCGTGCCACAACTCCTAACGGCGGTTTGGAAGCTTCAGCCACCGGACACCAGAGTAATGATTTCAAGGCATCATGTGGTCAAGGTGATTGCTGATCCTAGCTCTTGCAGTTACAACGGCAAGCAAGTTCTTCGAATTCCGATCCAGATCTACCCGACCTACCCTGGAAAAGGCGGGGTCGAGTGGTAGAGCGTCGTTCCAACACGGCCCCGCGGCAATTGTGCCGCGGGGAAAGCGGACCGCAAGGCCCGCTTTTTTAATACAAAAATTTCCCTGTAACCTTGTTTTTCTTTGAGGTTGTGGTATAATACTTTTGTCCTAAAAACCAACGGACAGAGAAAAGGAGGCCTGGCATGAAGATGCCCTGGCA
>CAYGGQ010000182.1:0-1608 GCA_964349535.1 uncultured Gammaproteobacteria bacterium
GCTGTCTGTTTTTTTACGAAAGCGCAACAAGAATCGCTCCGATCGTGACAAAAATCCCTCCAAGCACCAACTTCCAAGATACGGTTTCCGCTAACAATAAAATAGAGAAAAGAATGATGAGCGGTAAACTCAACCGATCAAGGCTCGCTAACTTTGAAGCAGACGTTTCTTTTAATCCAAGAAAATAGAACAGCCAAGAAGCCGCTCCCAATGCAGCCGCGAGCACAATAAACCAGACTTCTCTTCCGGTTAAGTCCTGCCACCCCTTCACCTTGCCTGTCATCAAGACAATGCCTGACATAAACAAAAACATAAAAAAACTACGAATGCCTGTTGCCAGGGTTGGATCGACTTTGCGTAAGCCGATCTTTCCGGCAATCGTCATGAGGGCTGCGGTCAATGCAGCGAGGAGACCATAGACAATCCACATATTTTAGGATAGATTCGCTCCTATGGTAACGCGTAAACAAAACCGAAGGAACCCCCTCAATCCCCCTTATCAGGGGGAGGTGGTGCGTGTCCTAGCGATCGAGACCAGTTGCGACGAAACCGCCGTTTCTTTAGCGCACTTCAAAAAGAATGGAGACGTTCATATCACAAAAAATCTTGTCACTTCCCAAATTCCCATTCATCAACGGTATGGTGGGGTCGTACCGGAAGTCGCTGCCCGTTCGCATGTAGCAGAAACAGTCTCATTGATCACGCAAGCACTCGGAAAACAAAACGTGGGTGCTTTTGATGCCATCGCCGTCACTCGTGGACCCGGCCTCGCGACCGCTCTTCGCGTTGGTATTGAAGCTGGACGACTCCTTGCCGCTCTATCAAGCAAACCTTTGATTGGCGTCAACCACTTAGAAGGTCATATTGCCTCCGCTTGGTTGCCTACAGAAAATCGACGTCAGTGGCACTTCCCTCTTCTTGCGCTTATCGTGAGCGGAGGTCACACAGAACTCGTGCTCATGAAAGATTTTTGTCAGTACAAAATCGTCGGCCAAACACGCGATGACGCTGCTGGCGAAGCATTTGATAAGTCAGCGAAACTCATGGGACTCCCTTACCCAGGCGGACCTCAAATCGCCAAACTCGCCGAAAACGGCGATCCAAAAGCCTTCGCTCTCCCTCGACCCATGCGAAACGATGGAACGCTTGATTTTAGCTTTAGCGGACTTAAGACGGCTGTCAGACAACTGTGGGAAAAACAACACATCCTCCCCCTAGCGAAGGGGGAGTTAGAGGGGGTACGCTTGGGGATCAAAAACAACCTCGCCGCCTCCCTTCAACAAGCCATCGTCGATATTTTGACAGAAAAAACGATGGCGGCGGCAAAAAAATATAAAGTTAAAGGCGTTCTTCTTGTTGGTGGCGTCTCGGCAAATATCGCTTTGCGTGAACGTCTTGCGCAGGATGTTGCCAAGCAACTTCCTGGTGTCTCCTTTCTTCCATCAGATAAACAATATATTACTGACAACGCCGCGATGATCGCCGCCGCCGGCTTTTGGCGTTTACGCAAAGGAGAACGCCACAACTGGAAAACCATGGACGCTGATCCAGAATGGAATGTATGAAACACACTTTTGTCGTAAAAACCAAAGAAGATTGGGATGTGCT
>CAYGGQ010000183.1:0-1582 GCA_964349535.1 uncultured Gammaproteobacteria bacterium
GATGACAGGTGGTATAAGTTCCGAAGCAACGCTTATCGTGACGCCGTAGAGCTTGGGTTTCTGGGATAGATTCGAGCATTTTTTGACAAAATACCAAGAAACTGCTACCGTCGAACTATCAATCTGTTATGAAGACGTTTCGCTTTTTCACGCTTCCGCGTGTTCTCGCCGACATTTTGTCTGGCGGGTTTTCGTTGTCATCTTTTGTTGCGCGAGATCGAGGTTGAACCACATGTTACGTTGGTTCAATGATTCCGGTCCCGCCCAATAAGGGCGGGATTGGTCTTTGACAAGGGCGTATAGCCCAAAACAACGATCAGAGGGAGATGAGCATGTCGATCAATGAACCGTCTGAGACACTCGAAGAACCAGAATCGGTCCTGTTCAACTGGGACAAGAGTGGTGCGAGCGCCGAACAGCAAACATGGGGAACCTTCTTCTCGAGCATCAAGATGGTGTTCCTTCTGAGTAAACCGGAGCAAAAGCGCCTGTTTACAGGATTTGGAGCGCAGCTTGTTCGTGTGCTCCTTGAGTCACCACTCACGTTCTCCCTCGCGAAAATCTTCGCTTCGGTGCCACTTGTGTACCAAGAACGAAGTCTCAAGCCCGCGCTTCCGTGGCTTGTATGTCTTGTGTCCATCAAAATGTTGGATGTAGTGATCGATCAGTACATCGCTGCACGTGCGTTTTGGGAGGGTCTCACACGACTTTCCTACCTGTGGGCCTACCAGTGTTTCGAAAAGCTCCTGGAGCTTCCTCTCGAATTTCATGAGCAACATGGAGTTGGTAAACAAGTATCAAAGATCACGAAGGGGTGCGGACGATTGTTCGACCTCACGAATGACTTCTTTTATAACTTGATGCCAGCCGCGGCCTATTGGATTATGAACGTACTGATTTTGCTCTGGTTTGATTGGTTGATGGCGATCATTCTCGCTATCCCGATCGCTTTTGCGCTCTTCGTAAATACACGACTGCGTCAAAAGCTCACGCCCGAGTGGGATAGGCTTGAAGAAGAGGGTGAGAAAGCCACGAAAGATCTCATTCAGGATACAACGTACGCCTCTACGGTGCAGTCATTTGTGCAGGAGAGGTGTCGTCTTGAAGACCAACTCGCGCGTCGCAACAAAATGACAGAAGGAGAGCATGCGTGTTTACGCGAAGAACGTCCGTATTATGTCGCGATGATGTCGCTCCTCGCGATGGGCTATGTGCTCTCGTTCCTTACGGGGCTATGGCGTGTGGCGGAGGGCCGCGAGGACATGATTCCCATCGTGGGATTTGCCGGGATCGCTGGTTGGACGGCGGTATCGAAGTTTTGGGAGGTGCTCAACGTATACCGGCGCGTTCTGCGCAATTCGGTGACGGTTGAACGGGTTGCACGTCTTCTTGAAACGCCAAACCCTATGCCGAACAATCCAGACGCGCCCCCATTCATGGATAACACGATGCATCTCCAATGCGAAGATCTTTGCTTTGTCTATCACGGCAAGGAGCAGGGAGCGATTCACGATCTTACGCTCGATATTCCTCCGGGAAGTTTTGTAGCGTTGGTGGGGCCGAGCGGCGCTGGCAAATCGAC
>CAYGGQ010000184.1:0-1547 GCA_964349535.1 uncultured Gammaproteobacteria bacterium
GGAATATTATGTCATCAAGAATTTGGGAAAACCGCTGCGAGGATTGTTACAACCAAAAAAGACTTCAACTATGTAACAGCGATATCATTCCCAAAGGAATGAATGCGGAACTCTGTGAAGACTGCATCAAGATGAGGACGGCCATACACCAACATGGGCGCGAGGTCCCAGACATTGGTCTTCTTATGTGCGGAACATGGCAAGACATAACACCGTTAACCGTTATACAAGGAAATACACGCATCAATGTTTCAGTTAAATTCCTGATTGACGGCGAAAACGCTGGAATCGTAAGGTTACGTTTCGATGATAAACCAAAATGGTTCGCCGCCGGCGTCTTCGGTAACTCACCACTCTTCGCGCTCTCTGAAGCGAAACACTTTCTTAGAAACTTTTATTTCCCCGATAGCCCGATCAGATTTGAATAATCTGATTTAGTAGCTCATACTCTGTTAGAAATAACAGAGTATTTTTATTTACATATCATGGCTGGCCGACTAGGATGCTGTTGGAACCATTATAAAACAAAACGCGGGAATTTTGCATCCCCGCGTTTGATGTAAACATCACTTGCTTGCACTGTATGCATCCGCAGCATCTGAAATCTTGGACTTGTCCTCGTCGGTCATCTTTCTGACACTGAAATCTTCGTTGAGAACGTAACGACCGAATTCGACAAGGGCAAAGCCCAAATCGTAAGCCACGTAAGCCTCTCGAAATGAGAGAAAATTGCGCTCACCACCAATCTTCATCAGGTACTTTGGAAAGTTTTCAAGTTGACTCATGCGTTAATCTCCTTTCTAGACTAATACAAACATACAAACAAAAAAATATCAAATCATCTTTTTTGTTTTTTCTATTATATATTTTTACAAGCTGGCCGGATGGGACGCTGTTGGAACTATTTTGGAACAAAATATTGTAAAAGAAAAGGCCTAATCTTATGATTGGCCCTTTCGATGTTGCCTAAAGCCCGCTTAAGCTGAAGCCACGGGAAGGAGTTCAGGTGCAAGCCTTTTCTTGAGTTCCTGCACGATGTGCCGAGCATTCTCCGTCTTCGTCTGGCTATCTACCACGAGGATATTGCCTTTCATAGCAAATGCCATTTCAAGACTATCCATGACAGTCATGATTCGTACGGCCAACTGCTCGTCTGTCTCTTCCCTAAAAGCTCTCAGCATCTTAGGTTTTTGCCCTTCCTGCACGCTCTCATTAATGAATGTCTCGACTGCAAAATCGATAAACGCTGACATAGTTCTCCTTTCAATGGGGGGTTACCTTAATGACATTAATCCAAAATTAATCTACTGCAAACAGTACAGAATATCAATTTGCTGACGTTTTTGATTGATGTTCGAACCTTTTTCGGCGCGAATCCCGAATAATTTTTCTATGAATGAGATGCGGACTCGCTTCGCTCGGCTGTTTTCTTTGAAATCACAAAAAAGTGGAGAGGGCGGACGGAGGACTGGGGGTGTGGGGGAAGGACTCCGTCCGCCCTCACTATTTGTTTTGGTCGGGTGACAGCTTGCCGTTTTTGGGGGCGG